>QNAH01000231.1 GCA_003641425.1 Candidatus Zixiibacteriota bacterium | reverse complement strand
TGAATGGCTGTTCTGGCCTTTCACAATACCGATACCAGACGTCAGATCGGTTTCAACAATTATCACCCCGATCGCCTGAAAAAAATCCTGAATAACCTGATCGACAGGGGATATACTTTTTCCCCTCCGGAAGAATATCTCAAGAATCGGCGAGACGTGAAGCGGCTATGTTTGACTTTCGATGACGGTTATGAGGCCTTCTATAAATACGCTTTTCCTTTGCTGAAAGAACTCAATGTCCCGGCTGTTATTTTTGTCCCTTCCGTATTTATCGGGCGGAAGGCCGACTGGGATTACGCCGGCGGTATCCAGAAAACAATGCATCTCGATGCCGATCAGATCAGCGAGATATCCGACGCCGGATTCGAATTAGGTTCACATGGCTACTCGCATACCGATTTGACTTCGCTTAATGACCGGATGCTAAAAATCGAGTTGGAACGATCAAAGAAGAATATCGAGGAGCTGACCGGACGAGAAATAAAATACATCAGCTATCCATTCGGACGCTTCAATGAAAAGGTGGAGGTCTTTGCGGCTCAATGCGGTTATAGCAATGGCTTCTCGCTGTCATTTTTCAAAAAAAGCCGGATTGACTTTACTATTCCGCGCTATGGCGTTTATACCACCGATACGACTTTCTCAATTCTAAAAAAGCTGGAATGCTGTATCCTCAACCGGTTTGAAAAGGTAAAAGGAGCGATAATGAACTCCTATGCCTCCGGTACGATATTGCTTAATAAACTGCGCTCCCGAAATTTCACCGCGTAACAATACTAAGATATTTATCCCCGATTCCGAAAATTCTTGATAAACGCATTTTTTTTGTATAAATTCGCTTCTTAATTGTGAAATCAGCGAAAGGCGAGAGCCGTTATGGACAACGAAAAGAAACAGACGTTAAAGTATAACTTTAAAGAAATAGAATCAAAGTGGCAAAAAATCTGGGATGAGCAACAATTGTATAAAGCCCCTGAAAAGCCTGGTAAAGACAAATACTATATGCTGGTAATGTTTGCTTACCCGTCAGGCGATATTCACATGGGGCATTTCAGGAATTATATCCTGGGTGACGCCACCGCCCGATACCAGATGATGAAAGGCCGGGATGTTTTGCATCCTTTCGGCTGGGATGCCTTCGGTCTGCCAGCCGAACGGGCGGCCATTCAGCGCGGTCTGCACCCGGCCGAATGGACCTATAAGAATATCGAGACCTCTCGCAAAACACTCCAGACTACCGGTATCTCATTCGATTGGTCGCGGGAGGTCATGTCCTGCAGTCCGGATTATTACAAATGGACACAGTGGATGTTCATTCAACTGTTTAAAAAGGGGCTGGCTTATCAAAAGACCGGCTGGGTCAACTGGTGCCCGGAAGACAAAACTGTTCTGGCCAATGAACAGGTGGTCGACGGCGAGTGCGAACGGTGTCATACGAAAGTTGAGAAAAAAGAACTGAAACAGTGGTATTTTCGAATCACGGATTATGCCGACCGGCTGATCGACGGGCTCGATATGCTTCCCAAATGGCCGGACAATGTCAAAACCATGCAGAAAGAATGGATCGGACGCTCTTATGGGCTGGAGGTCGATTTTATAATCAAAGAAACCGGCGAAAAAATACCGATTTTCACCACGCGCCCGGATACCATTTACGGTGTCACTTTCATGGCCATTGCGCCTGAATCCCCACTGGTTGAAAAACTCAACCTGGTAGGCGAATACAGGGAAAAGGTCGAGAAATACAAAAAAGAAGTCCTGATGCGCTCCGAGATCGACCGCGCGGCCGCAGTCGGTGAAAAAGACGGCGTTTTTACCGGGAAATATGCCATCAATCCGTTCAATGGTGAGGAAATCCAACTCTGGGTGGCCGATTATGTCCTGGCCGGATATGGAACCGGCGCCGTGATGGCGGTTCCGGCTCACGACAGCCGTGATTTTCTGTTTGCAAAAAAATATGATATTCCGATAAAGATCGTCATCCATCCCGATGGAAATACCGTTTTGAAACTTGATGAGATGGATGATGCTTATACTGATTACGGTGTCATGGTTAATTCCGCGCATTTCGACGGTGCTGTCGGCGAGGATGCAATCCGTAAAGTGAATGATTACGCCGAGGAAAAAGGTATCGGCCGTAAGAAAGTGAATTATAAACTCCGCGACTGGCTGATTTCACGCCAGCGCTACTGGGGTGCGCCGATTCCGATTATCCATTGCCCAAAATGCGGGGCCGTGTCCGTGACCGAAAGCGATCTGCCGGTCCTGCTTCCCGATGTGGAAAATTATATCCCAAAAGGCCGGTCACCCCTGGCGGATGTGCCCGAATATATGAATGTAAAATGCCCCGAGTGTGGGGGTAAGGCTCAGCGCGATGCCGACACGATGGATACCTTTGTCTGCTCGTCGTGGTATTATCTGCGCTATGCCGACCCAAAAAACGATAAAAAGCCGTACGACAGAGATAAACTTGATCCATGGATGCCGATCGACAAATATATCGGCGGGATTACCCATGCTACCGGCCACCTGATATATTTCCGCTTTTTCCAGAAATTTCTCAAAGATATCGGCTGGGTCAAGGATGAAGAACCGGCCACCGAGCTGTTCAATCTGGGCATGGTTATGGACGCCAAGGGCGAAGTCATGTCCAAGTCGAAAGGCAATGTCGTCTCTCCGATCGGTCTGATGGACAGGCGCGGTATCGATATTTCGCGTCTGGGGATGTTTTTCACCGCTCCAGCCGAAAAAGAGGTGCTCTGGACTGACGATGTTCTGGTCGGAGTCGAGAAATTTATCAAAAACCGGTTTTACCCGTTGACAGGAAAATTCCGGGGTGCGGATTTAGACTTAAAGTCATGCTTTAAGTTATCGGAGCTCGACGATTACTCCAAAAACACATATATAAAGCTCAACCAGACTATCAAAAGAGTCGGCGAAGATTTTGATAGATTGCAATTTAATACCGCCATATCTGCACTGATGGAGCTTGAGCATGACTTCAAACCCGATAAGATCAAAAGCGATGCTTTAAATGATTATATTATCCTCAAGGCGATTCAGCTTATGGCGCCGATGGCGCCACATCTTGCCGAGGAAATGTGGCATCGATGCGGTATGAATGACTCGGTTTTCAGGTCCGAATGGCCGGAATTCGATCCCGATGCGGTCAAATTTGATACGGTTACTATTGCTATTCAGGTCAATGGTAAGTTACGTTCTGAGATGGAGATGGCGCGGGATTCGGCCAAGGATGATGTAATCAGTACGGCGCTGGAAGACTCGAAGGTAAAGACATACACGGACGGTAAAGAAATAATCAAGCGAATATACATAGCAAACCGCCTGGTCAATATAGTTGTAAAATAATAATATTTAAGAAATACTGGTAAATGAAAGAGATTCTATAATAGTGAGTTATGATATAATAAATATAAGTTAACATAATATATCTTTTGAGACGTTGTTTCTTTTTAAAAGCCCCAGTCTTGACCTATCTTTTTATTAACTAGTTCTTAGATTGCTTTTAATCCCGGGTTTGTTCTCGTTTTTTCGAAATCATACCAGTATGTATAATCATTTTTAATGCTCGTTTTACAAATATGTCCCGCCAAAACCCCCCTGCTACTCCCAATAGATAACTGATAGTTATTGAATTTTGTCTGCCGCTTTTCCATACATAGGCTTTCTTTATGTTTTGCGCGGTAAATGCCATATTTTCATTCACCGGTGCTGTTAAAGGGACGGAGTTGTTGTCAATCAGCAATAGAGCTCCCTTATGGGATACATTTGACGAGTCTATTAGTTTTGACTCTGTCACCTTTTTTTAATCTAAGCTGGCCCGCTTGTGCCCGGGGTGAAACAAGAATAATTATTGTGAAAAGTAAAAAAAGTACAGCCGACAAAGACATAAGATCCCTGTACGTATTCCCACCTGTTGATTAATATGGTCTTATAATATCAACCCGCCTTCTTGAAGGCGTAATTGGCCAGCCGGCGGGCTTCGCGGAAACGGGTCAGCGGGCCGGGAGCCCCCAGAACGACCACCGTAATCTCCTTACCCGTCCCATTCTCGAGGACAGTCGTCAGACAGTAATCAGATTTGATTATATAGCCGGTCTTCCCAGCTTTGACTTTATATTTCGAGAAGACCATTTTGTTGGTGTTGATCAACCGTTTGGAACGTTTACGATTGACCGGTTTGAAAACATATTTTTTCAGACTTGTAATCCGTCCTATCTCAGGGTACAACTGTCGCGCCGTGTTGACAAGTCTCGCGCAATCGGCGGCGGTGGAGCGGTTCTTCTCGCTCAGCCCGGTGGGTTCGACCATATATGTGTTTTCCAGGCCGATCTGCTTTGCTTTTTTATTCATCATTTTGGCGAATTTTTCGATACTCCCGGCCACGGAACGGGCAAGCGCCCGCGCCGCCCGATTATCAGACTGTAAAAGGGCCGCGTGAAGCAGGTTTTTGGCGTGTACCTTATCCCCCACTCTAAATATCGACCTCGCCGAGTGGCGCGCATCTTGCTTACTGATTGTGATCACGGTATCTGGTTTGTAATTGTCAAGCACCACCATTGCTGTCAGAAGTTTCGAAATCGAGGCTATCGGCCTGACTTCATCGGCGTTATAACAGTATATCACTTTCCTGGTCTTATTGTCGACCGCTATCGCCGACTTGAGATTAAGATAAATAGCCCGCGAGATATTACTGTCGGGCATATCGAAATTGAACAGATTACGTTTGGCAGGTTTTTTACCTGCCGGGAGGGTCTTTGATTCCGATTCGGTTAGAATTATATTCTGGAAGACAAGAAACAGGGCGAGCACGCCCAAAATCGATAATACCAGAACCCTGTTTCTTGCTTTTCTGCTTTCTTGT
>QNAH01000230.1 GCA_003641425.1 Candidatus Zixiibacteriota bacterium | reverse complement strand
CCGATGCTTCCTTGGAAGTGGAATCGCGAACATCTTTCGTCTGCTTGATTTGCTCGGCCAGTTCCTCTCTTTTTTTCAAAAGGAGCTTCTCATACTTTTCCAATTCAGTCTTTCTCATTCGTGCTCCTGATCTATTTCCTGCTAACTACTATATCCGCTTTTATACCGTTTATGTTCCAGCTTTTTTCATTCCCTTCCCCTTTTTCGGAAGAAAATGAATCGACCAGTTCAATCCTGTCGGCCAGGGTTTCCTTGCAAATAAATGACTCGTGCTTCCTTACCGCCGAAACCAGCGGCTCCTCGGCCCTGACCAGTATATTTATACGATCGGTCACCTCGAATCCAGAAGATTTTCTCATGTTCTGAATCTTGTTGACCATCTCGCGGGCGAAGCCTTCGTCGCGCAGAATATCGTCAATTTCGGTTTTGAGCGCAACTGTTATTCCATCGTCGCTTTCAACCGCAAAACCTTCCTTCTCCAGCTTCTCAATATCAATTTCTTCCCTGCTAAGATGATAACTTGTTCCGTCGATCGCTACTTCAATCTTGTCGGTCTTCATCAATGTCTCCAGCTCATCACTCGACAACTCCGCCACCTTGCCCGCAATCCGTTTGACCGCCGAGCCCAGGCGCGGCCCGGCCTTGGCAAAATTGAGCTTGCCCTTATACGAAACAACCCCCGAGACATCTTCCAGCTCATCGATCTCCTTGATATTCAACTCATCCCTGATTATCTTAAATTCGGCTCTCGCCTTGTCGAATTGCCCGATACCGGGAATATTGACAAAAATACCGGCCAACGGCTGTCTGACCTTGAGATTGGTCCGGCTCCGGGCCGCCCGGCCGATCGAGACAATTTTCTGCGCCAGCGCCATCGACTCCTCGAGCTCCGCGTCGATTACACTCTCATCGAAATCAGGGTAGCTTTCCATATGAACCGATATGTCCTTATCGCCGCCGTTGGCCGCAGTCATCTCACGCCACAGATATTCAGCCATAAAGGGAGCCATCGGCGCTATTAACTTGACCGTTCCGCCCAAAATCTCGTACAGCGTCAGGTAGGCCCGCATCTTCGACGGATCATCACCCGGGGCCCAGAACCGGCGGCGGTTCAGCCTGATATACCAGTTGGAAAGATCATCGATCACAAAATCATGAATCATACGTGACGGCGGCGTTAAATCATAATCATCCAGCCGCTCGGTGACCTTTTTGACCAGCGTATTGAATCTCGAAACGATCCATTTGTCGGTGCGGTTCGGTTCACCGGCGAATTTTGCCAGAAATTCGGGTATGGAATCGGTCTCTTTGACCGCGCGCCGGGCAATATCATCGATATTGGCATAAAGCGCGAAGAAACTGTAACTGTTCTTGAGCGTGTCGAAAAATTTCCGGACAATCTCGCCTAACTGCTTCTCGTCAAATTTCTTCGGAAGCCAGGGATTGGAGCCGTAAACCAGATACCAGCGAAGCGGATCGGCCCCGAAACGATCGAAAATATCAAACGGATCAACCACGTTTCCCTTACTCTTCGACATCTTCTTGCCGTCCTTGTCCAGAATATGCGAATGGACAATGACATTTTTGAATGACTCACGGTCGAACAGCATGGTCGAAATTGCCAGCAAAGTATAAAACCAGCCGCGCGTCTGATCTATCCCCTCCGAGATAAAATCGCACGGATATTTTATTTCGAACATTTCCTTGTTTTCAAACGGGTAATGCCACTGGGCATACGGCATCGAGCCGGAATCGAACCAGGTGTCGATTACTTCCGGAACACGGGTCATCGCCCCGCCGCATTTTTCGCATTTGAGCTTAATTTCATCGATCCCCGGCTTGTGAACATCGATTTCATCCGGCACATCAAGACCCTCTTTTCGGATCTGTTCGATCGATCCCGCCGCAGTCATATGCCCGCATTTTTCGTCGTCGCAGATCCAGATTGGAAGCGGTGTGCCCCAGAATCTTTCACGCGAAAGTGCCCAATCGACATTGTTTTCCAGCCAGTCAAGCATCCGCCCTGTGCGGATCTCATCCGGGTGCCAGTGGATGGCGTTGTTGTTTTTCAGAAGCTGTTCCTTGAACTGTGTCGTTCTGATATACCAGCTATGTCGCGTTATATAGATCAACGGCGAGTCACAACGCCAGCAAAACGGGTAGTTATGAGTATATTGCTCGATCTTGAAAAGCTTTCCCTCAGCCTTCAAATCTTCGATAATAACCGGGTCCGCCTTCTTGATAAATTTCCCCTCATACTTACCTGATCCGGCTACAAAATGACCGTCGGCGGCGACCGCCTGAAGTACCGGAAGCCCGAATTTCTGCCCGATTTCGTAATCGTCGGCGCCGTATCCGGGGGCGATATGGACGATTCCGGTACCGTCTTCGAGCGTCACAAAGTCGCCATTGATGATATAAAACGCCTTGTCCGCCTTATCCTTAAAGGTGTCGAACAGAGGGATATACTTTTTACCTGCGAATTCCGAGCCCCTCTTGCGCTCCAAAATCTCGTAATCGACCTGCAAAACTGTGGGGGCAAGAGCCTCCGCCAGCACCAACCTCTCACCTTCATATTCGACCAGTACATAGTTGGCATCCGGGTGCATACAAAGAGCGGCATTTGACGGCAATGTCCACGGGGTTGTGGTCCAGACAAGGAAGCTGTAATCCTCATCGACAGCCTTCACTTTTACATACAACGAGGGGTCGGAGACCTCCTCGTAACCCTGGGCCACTTCATGGCTCGAAAGCCCGGTTTCGCAACTGGGACAAAACGGAACTGTCTTATACCCCTTGTATATCAATCCCCGATCGAAATAGTTCTTCAGAATCCACCAGACCGACTCCACATAATCGTCGGTCAGGGTAACATAAGCGTTCTCGAGATCCAGCCAGTAACCCATCTTCCGGGTCAGATCTTTCCAGTCGTCAATATACTCGAAAACCGACTCTTTACACCTGGCCGTGAACTTATCTATACCATAATCAAGAATATCGCTTTTGTTCTCGATTCCAAGCCGCTTCTGCACCTCGATTTCCACTGGAAGACCGTGCGTATCCCAGCCGCCCTTGCGGTCAACCCGGAATCCTCTCATCGATTTGTAGCGGCAGACCAGGTCCTTGAGCGTCCTCGAGAGGACATGATGAATCCCCGGTTTACCGTTGGCGGTCGGCGGGCCCTCGTAAAAAACAAAATGCGGGCGATCTTTGGCCGCTTCCATCGATTTTTCGAAAACCTTGTTATCTTCCCAGAATTTGAGGATTTCGGCCTCGATTCCGGGGATGTTAAAATCTTTTAACTGGTTGAATTTCATGAGCTTACATCTATAAGTTAAAAAGCCAATATTTCGCTATTTCATAGCTAAGTAATTTAAATGATAGGGCTGTTAAAGTAAAGCGAAATATGAGCAGATTGTGGATTATTTGTGGAAAAAGGAGGAGTGACAGCAAATGGCAGTTGGAATTGTAGTAATTTTTCCAGAACGCCGAAAACTAATAAAAATGGAAAAAATAGGTTAATTATTCTAAGTAAATTGAAAAAAGATATTGACAGACTGAGAAGATTGACGATATTGCTATTAGAATTTATACGTCCCTTGTGGTCTACGGATCCCTGGGTGCCCGCACTTTATGTAGCGGGCTTCTTTTTTTGTCGGCCAAGCCTTTTATGAATAAAAACAGTTTTGAAAAATCAAGAGGAGTTCCTCTGAACGTATCAGTAATTATTGACGGATTTAATGTTTACCATTTTCTAAAAAAGGATAAATCAAAAAAATGGCTAAATTATATGGAGTTATCCAGAAAAATATTGCCAAATTATAATATTAAATCAGTTAAATATTTTACAGCCCAGTCAACTTGGAATCCTAAGAAAACACATAGACACAACATATATTTAAGAGCTTTGCAGGATGCAGGTGTTGAAGTAATAATGGGGAAATTTCAACAAAAGACAAAAAAAGTAATATTGGATAATAAATTTGGTAATCTTAAAGTATCATTTTTTAATAAGACATTTTTTGGATGCCTGCACCAAGGTTTTACCGCTGAAGAAAAACAGACCGATGTTGCTATCGGTGTAGAAATGTATAGAGCTGCCGCGAGCGATGAGATTGATATTATTGCTTTAATATCAGGAGATACCGATTTTATTCCGGCAATTGAAGCCATAAAGCAAGATTTTCCCGATAAAAAACTATTTGTATTCATTCCCGCATATCCAAAGCAGTATAAAATTCCTCCAACATTGCGTAAGTTGATCGGCGCATCAAATTGCCGATTTTTAAAGAATAAAATTATTAATAAATGCATATTTCCTTTCAGCTATATTCTTAAAGATGGTTCTATTCTAAAATGTCCCCCGGAATGGCGTTAATTTCAGTCCTGTTAATCTAATTTCGAATGAACTTTTTGCCATCGCGGGTTGAAATGAGAAACAAGACGGCTTTTTTTCTTCCTGAAAACACTGCTTTTGATTCTTTTGGCCGATATATTGTATAAGAACCGTTTTCAACCTGCGACCGTCAAAAAGCCTATCTATGTACCTCTTCTCTTTCAACAGAATTTCGAAATCATCGAAATACCGATCCGCCTCATCATCCTCAAATCTGGCAAAGTGAGTGCTTCCAAGAAGCCGGCTTGTAAAAGCACTCTTACAGAAAGTCCTGTCATCGGGGTCATCGATCGATTTGAAATTGACATAACAGAGACCGCCCGGTTTGAGAACACGCGCCATTTCACTCATGGACACGGCGATATCCGGTTTGGTCATGAAAAAGATTGCGTTGAATGAATAAGCGAAGCCGAATTGCTCATTTATAAACGGGATATGCCGCATATCGGCATTGATTATATTCAAATCCATTTCATTTTTCCGGCAGAACTCCTTTG
>QNAH01000229.1 GCA_003641425.1 Candidatus Zixiibacteriota bacterium | reverse complement strand
TCTGCCGCATCATTTCAAAGGAACACACATGAGCCGGTTTGTTGAGATCCTCAACGACCACAAGGATGAATTTGATATTTCCAGTCTTGACAGCATCCTGAGGAAAACCCAGAAAAAACTGCATGCGTTCCGGGCACATCTCGAGCTGACCTTTCCTTATTTTATAACGAAAAAGGCGCCGGTGTCGGGAGCCGAGGGGATAATGGACTACGAATGCACCATCTCCGCGACGACCAACGGCGGTGAGAAAACCGGCATCGTGACGACGGTCAGGGTCCCGGTAACGACTCTCTGCCCCTGCTCCAAAGAGATATCCAAGTACGGGGCGCACAATCAGCGCTCGATTGTGACATTGTCGGTCCGCACCAACCGGTTTGTCTGGATTGAAGAATTGATCGAATTGATCGAGAAGGAAGCCTCTTGCGAAATATATTCGCTATTGAAACGTCCCGATGAAAAATATGTCACCGAGAAGGCGTATGAGAACCCGCGCTTTGTCGAGGATATTGTAAGGGGGGTGACGCAGAGCCTGTCCGATGATGAACGGATCGACTGGTTCACTATCGAATCGGACAATATCGAATCGATCCATAATCATAATGCCTATGCATTCGTGGAGCGCAATCTGAAAGCGGAACGTGTAGAAAAAGAAATAAAGGGACGGGTGCATCAGATTCAAAAGCAGTCTCTATAATAAATGTTCAATAAAATCTAAAATAAAAAGCCGCCTTATAGAAAGGCGGCTTATACAGGCAAATAAATACGATCATAAGGCAACAGAAACTAATTTATTTTTTGCATCTTCGATCACTGCGATCAACTCCCCCGTCCGGTACGGCTTGATTAGTTTTCCGCAAAAACCATAATCATTGAACTTATGCATCAGCGGATCATCGGTATGACCGCTTGACGCGATCACCGCGGCATCAGGATCGATCTCCAGTAAAGACTCGACCAGTTTTTTTCCGCTTAACTCACCCGGCAGAGATATATCCATGATGATGACATCAAATCGTTTTTGAATATCGGCGAAGTATCGCATCAGATCGGCCGCTTCGCGGCCACTGCCGGCCGCGGTAACATGGTATCCGTATCGCCCGAGGACCTGCTTGGCGACATCGACAACCACATCCTCGTCATCGATCAGCAGTATATATCCCCTGCAATCATCATGAGGAAAATTCGGATAGTTTTTTGCCCCTGTATTCATACAATTACCCCTGCCTTTTATATCGGCAGAAATTTTTATTTTTTGACAGACACCGGTTATCCGCAGTCACTTATTATTGAGAGCAATTCCTGAAGGCATCTTATAGTGAAAATCTTTTATGGCTTCAAATAGATTTATTTTATAGTCTTGAATAATCATCATCACGGGAGAAAAAAACGCGGAAGTATCGAAACCATCATTTGAAATCAGCGAACACCGTGATCTTACGGCAGTGACAATGTTTTCTATCCCCCGGGACCGGGCCGTCACAGTCTAATGTTTGTCGATGAACTCGGCCGCTCCACCCGGGTGGTGTTTGAGGTTAGATAGAGTTATTGCATAAATAACATAATTTATGTAATATTCAATGCAACCTGTTGGTGTCGTTTATAACTGAATATGAGCGGAATGGATCATATGTCGAAGATGGAAAATAGTCGATATGCTGCTGCGGCAGGTTTTGCAGTCATCATCCTATTCCTGACTGCAAATCTGTTTCATATCCGGCAACTCTGGGGAATAAACCTGCCCGGCTTTTATTCGGATTTTTATTATTTATATATTATGCGGGTTCGCCGTCATACTTGCCATCCCACCTATAACGGCGAAATTGATGTCCGGTCTTGCCCGCTTGCATGATTTAGTAAATCATAATAGAGCATTACGTATTGCACTGTATATTTCATTCGCCGTCTTATTTTTTGCCCTGAGTCTTCAATTCCGGTCGGTTACGACATTTCTCGGCGACGGCCATTTGAGAACCAATCAACTCACCTTCGGCCGCTGGTTTCTCCCCACCGAATTTCTCGACTTCCTTTTGCATGCAACCCTTTTCAATTTCGTGCTCCAACCGCTCGGATATAACTCGATGCAGTGCTACCAGATATTCAGTTCAATCTGTGGACTTATTTTCATTATTGGACTATGGAGACTATCGAGTAAATTATTCGAACGGTCGGCAACGGCGGCTTTTATACTTCTTGCCTCATCGGGGGTAACCGCCTTTTTCTTCGGCTATATAGAGAGTTACTCTCTGATCACGTGTATGGCACCGTTTGTCATTCTGTCCGGAATAAAGGCCGTCGAAAATAAATCAGGGATTACGGCTTTTATCATTCTCTGCGTAGTCGCCTATTTGATTCATTCAATTAGTATATTTATTTTTATGCCGGCGATGATTTACGTCCTTCTGCAAAAGTATTTCGATAGCAAAATAAAACTATTGAATGTAAACAGGTTTATGATCGCCGCAACCATTATCACATTGATTATATTATATTTAGTGCGAATGCTGTTCGACAGCGGTCTGGAGAGGTATATTCTGCCGATCATACCGAATTCCGACTCTCCGCAGGCTTTGTTAACATTTCGCCATCTGCTGAATATCGTCAACTGGTTATGCCTGGCGGCGCTTCCCCTTCCGGTCATAATTGCATTAATTTTAAAGTCGAAAATTAGGCCCGATGAACGCCAGAGATGCCTCATCTTTTTTGCCGTCTGGATTGTCATTCCCTCCTTTCTTTTTATTTTGTTGTTCACTCCGCAGCTTGGCGGTCCGCGCGACTGGGACCTGTTCGCTTTTGCATTCTTTATCATACTCATAGCTGCGCTTATAGTGCTTTCGGTTTACTCACGCAGAATAATCCCGGTATCAATACTGCCGGTTGTGATAGTGTCGTTAATTTTGACCGGTTCGATGATTGGTAGCAACAACTCAATTGCAAAATCAACCGACCGTTTTGCCGAGATTATAGAAGTAAGCCAATTCAATAATCTATTCAAGGAGTACAACCTTCTCAACGCTTATGCCAAAGATCATCCCGAAATTAGAAGACGACAGCTTGAGTTTGCACTCAAGGCATGGGAACAGCCGCCGCCTAAGAAAAGCGATTCATCGTTGATACTGAACAAGCTTGGTGAGTACTATATGACCGTCAACAAACCGGCCGAGGCCGAACATTATCTGAACTTATCCCTTGCCGCCGACCCATATAATATTTTCACTTATCATTACCTGACAAACTTTGCACGGAGCTATGGGACGCAGGATGATCTTCTGAATCTTGCCGCAGCTATGGCCGACCGTTTACCGACAAGCGCCAAAGCGCAGATGGATGCCGGCGTTTTATTGATACAACTTAATCAGAGCGAACACGGCCGGGCCTGTCTGGAAAAGGCCTACATGCTTGACAGTAATGATGTCTTTATCATTGTCAATTACGCCAACCTTTATATGCAGGATAAAAATTATCCCGAAGCGGTCAGATTACTGCTGCGGGCGGTCGATATCAATCCCGACTATTTCAAAGCCAACTACAACCTTGCCCTGGCCTATACGGGCATGCGCGACAGGAGTAGCGCGCTTCAATATCTAAACCGCGCCTCTGCTCTGACCTCGAACCAATCCGAGCGCAAGCAGCTTGAGAATCTCAAACGTACTCTGGGAGAAAACTGACAATCCAAACATCTGACACGCAATATTGAATAGTACAACAAAAACCGGAGAGCCTTTCGGCTCTCCGGTTTCTCATGACATATAAAAGGAAAGGTTGAGATTATTTCGCGTCCAGAATATTCAACGCCTCTTCCTTATCGACATCCATCACATAAGTGATACCGCTGATACGCGCGCATTCCTCGGTCAGGGCGCAGAGGTCGTCACGGCTGATATACTTCATCGCGAATTTGCGGCTACCGCACATCAACTGACGCAGACCCTGGGCCAGACGCTCGTAGTATGTGTACAATCCAAGCGCGCCCGTCGGGATTTTCTCGAATTCATCGTTGCCCATCTTCTCGCGAAGATCGGCGGCGGTAACGAAAATCTCGTCCTTGGTGTTGCCGAAACGCTCGACATAGACCGGAACCTGGTGGGCATCAATGGTGCGTCCGATAGTTTTGCCGACCATGGCCGCCGCGATCGGGCCGCGGGCCATACCGATCAGCTTGGCAAACGGCGAAAGAAGCGCCAGACCTTTGTACATCTGGTCCTCGAAGGTGAAACCGCCGGCGGCCACCAGCGGCGGAACATATTCGCCTTTGTCGGCCAGGCGTTTGGCATACTGATACAGGAGTGAGTGCAGTTCGACCGGGGGCATACCCCACTCGTTCATCATGCGCCACGGGCTCATACCGGTGCCGCCGCCGGCGCCGTCAACCGTGAGCAGGTCGATTTTGTATTTCGAGGCGAACTTGACGGCACGCGCCAGGTCGGCCGGGCGGTAGGCGCCGGTCTTGAGAAAGATGTATTTGGCGCCCGCCTTGCGGAGCTGTTCGACACGCTCGGCGAAGCCTTCCTCAGTCACCATACCAACCCGCGAGTGACGCTCGAATTCCTTGAAAGCGCCCGCTTCGAAGGCCTTGATAACGGCCGGATCGGTCGGATTCGGCAGAACCACATAACCGCGCTTGTAAAGTAATTGCGCTTTTTCGAGACTCTTGATCTTGACCTCGCCGCCGATATTCTTGGCACCCTGTCCCCACTTAAGTTCGACACACTGCACACCCAGTTTTTCGATGGCATACTCCTGTGTCCCGAGACGGGTGTCCTCGATATTGGCCTGGACGACTATCGCGCCATAGCCGTCGATCTGATGATCGGTGAACAATTTGACACGGCGCTTGAGATCGACCGTATCGACGACGCGACCGTTCTCGATGACCGACTGCACGTCCATACCGACCACATTTTCACCGATGGTTAAACCGGTTCCGGCCAGGGCGGTACCGATGGCGAGACCTTCCC
>QNAH01000228.1 GCA_003641425.1 Candidatus Zixiibacteriota bacterium | reverse complement strand
CATGGCGGCGGTCCCGTTTGCGCTTGTTCTGGCGGCGATGGTGCGAAAAGACTATACCGACTGGCTGAAAATTACATTTCCATATATAGTTATTACATCGTTATCACTGGCGATCGCGAATGTTCTTGGCGGTTACTGGGCATACAAGACACTCGGATGGGGCGGCTACTGGGCATGGGATCCCGTTGAAAACACGTCATTTATTCCGTGGGTGGTTTCGCTGGGATTGATCCACAGTCTGCTGGTGGAAAAGCGGAGCGGGGCGCTTCGCCGGAGCAATCTATTGCTGACCATCTTTGTCTTTTTGCTGGTCATCTATGGGACATTTTTGACAAGGTCGGGGGTGCTGGCCGATTTTTCGGTGCATTCGTTTGTCGATCTTGGCGCCAATGCGGTTTTGATATCGTTTGTCCTGCTGTACCTGATTATTTCGGCAGGGATATTTCTCTTCTTCCGAACTCCGGATAAGGCCGGGAAACCGCTGAGTTATAATCTGCTTTCGCGGGATTTTGTTCTTTTTATCGGGATGCTGTTGCTGGTCATTCTCGGGGTGGTGGTCTTGTTCTGGTCGTCGCTACCGTTTCTGACACAGTATTTGAGCGATAATCCGACGGCGGCTGAAATATCGACCTACAATACTTTTGCATTTCCGTTTGCGATTTTGATTAGCCTGTTTATAACATTGGGTCCGTTTGTAAGGGGGAGCGGGGGCAAACCGGAGGGGGTCAATACGAAAATTCTGACGGCGGTGGCGATTTCGCTGGTTGTTTCAGCCGTTTTATGGCTGACGGAATTGATCAGTTTAACAATCGCGATTACGCTGTTTATATATCTCGGAGCGATGCTGATTTATATCGGTTTCAAGGCGCTGAGAAAAAACCTGATTATTTCGTTTGCGGCAGGGTTAATCGGAATGGCAATTTCCCTATTTCTTGGTGTCAGGGGTGTGGATTACCTGTTTTTCTTTGCCGCCGCGGCGACGGCGGCGGGCGCGCATATTATTATATTGACGGAATACATCCCCGGTAATATCAATGCCGCCGGCGGGTATTTAACTCATTTCGGATTTGCCCTGATGCTGATCGGGATACTGGCGTCGTCAGCCTTCTCCACAAATTATAACCTTGTCATCCCCCGGTCGCAGTCGCAGGAAGTCTATGGTATCGATGTGACGTATAATGGTATATCCGGGACGATCGAAACGGCAGAAAATGAAATTTTACTTACGCTTAACAATAATGGAGAAAAAACTGAGGGGCGGCCGCAGTATTTCTATACCCGGCGTATGGACGGCATCATGAAGCGTCCGTACATACGCAAGAGCCTGGCATATGACTTATATTTCTCGCCTCAAGAAATTCAGCAGCTTGGCGGCGACCATGGTTTGATGATCAGTAAGGGTATGAGTGAATCCGTCGGCGAATTCAATATCAAATTTACAGGTTTCGAAGTTGGTTCACATGCCGAAGGAGGCGGAATGTCGGTTGGTGCAAATCTCGAGGTGTCATATAACGGGCGGACGGAGACGGTCACCCCGATGCTTGTGTCCGATGTCTCGGGTGCAAATATAACCTCCAAGCCGGTCGATCTTTTTTCGGGGACCGGTTACCAGGTCGGGCTGGACAGGATTTTTGCCGACAGGGGGGTTGTTTCGATATCGATTCCGGGTTTGATCGAGGCGTGCCCACCGGATAAATTGATTCTTGATGTCTCCAAAAAGCCGGGAATAAATCTTCTCTGGATCGGAACTATAATAGTTTTTATAGGGATGTTTTTATCGGTTCGGAGAAGGATGGTTTAAAGATGGCGCCGGATATACCGGAGTAAAATATTCCGAGTTCAATAAATAGGTGATTTTCATATAATAGTACGAATTGACTGGAAGGTTTAATCCGCTTTTTTAGGCGGTAATCCTGCTGTAAAAAAAACAAAAAAATCTCAATATTTTGTCATCAATTAGCGGAATGAAGCGTATAATATAATGCCTTACACATAGTCCCTCCCAGAAGGATGTCGCCGGAGACGGCGGCATCTGTTTTTTATATAAAAATTGTTTGACTTTTACTGTAATTGTGTTTTATTGACTCAGCATTTAGTCGATATCATTTGTCGCCATTTTAAGATTTTCTGCAGACTGACCCGCCTTATCTGGAGAAGTATATGAGTATTAATATGAATTATACAATAGAAGCTGATATTAAGCGTAAAATAATCAGGGAGAAAATCTATGGAATCTGGAAAAAGGAAACGGCCGAAGATTATCACCGTGATTTTATGGAAGAGGCCAAGCCACTGACAAAGGGAAAATGGGGGAAGATAATTGACTTGCGGAACTGGAAGTCGTCTTATCCGGAGGTGGTCGATGTAATCGGGGAGCATCTTCGGTGGTGCCGGGAAAACGGAATGATTATTTCGGTCAATGTAATAGACAATCCGGTGACTCTATCGCAACTCAAGAGAATGTTTGTATTGGCGGGAACGCAAAATATCAGCAAAGTGTTTGATTCAATTAAGGAGGCCGATACTTTTCTCAGGGAAAACGGTTTTTAGTTATTCGTACAATTATTCATTTTTATATAGATTATTGTCAATAAATCGCAGATAATTGGATTTCTGTTTACCAGGATTTGAATTATGAATCTGAGCATGTTTTTTAATATTGAGGCGGATGCCGACAGGCGACTGGTTACGGCCAAGATTTATGGTATCTGGAAGGCGGAGACGGCCCGGGATTACCACAATGAATATGTCGAGGTATCGAAGCCGCTGATGGGTAAGGAATGGGCCAAGTTGACGATTCTGACCAACTGGAAATCATCCTACCCGGAGATCATCGAAATAATCGGCGAGCATATGCGCTGGAGTATGGAAAAAGGGGCGGTGCTTTCGATTTACGTGATTGACAATCCGGTGACGATGCGCCAGTTGAAACAGATGATAGAGAAAAGTGCGGCCAAAGATATTACCAGACTATTCAAAAGCGTCCATGAGGCTGAGAAATATTTGCAGCAAAAAGGTTTTTGAGTGCAAATAAAAAGGCCTCCGAAATCTATTCGACAGCCCTTATTGTCGATCACGGCATGATATTATTTCAGATATTTATCAAACCATTTTAAAATCCAGTTTAATCTCGCAATTCTTCGATCGGGACGACCGTGTCTCGAAAGGCCGTGCGGCTCTCCCGGGAACCTCACATATTCCACTTTCTTTTTCATCATCATCAATGTTGTAAAAAGCTGATCGGCCTGTTCGATGTTGCATCGGAGATCATTCTCGGAGTGGATTATCAATAGCGGTGTTTTGATATTTTTTGCATAGGTCAAAGGTGAATACTTTCGATATCTCTCCAGGTCGAGCCAGGGAACACCCTTGAATTCACTTTTCAGGGAGTAACCCATATCGGATGATCCGAAAAACGATTCGAGATTGACGACCGAACGCTGGGTAACAGCGGCTTTAAAACGATTGGTATGACCGACAATCCAGTTGGTCATAAAACCGCCATAGGAGCCGCCGGTAACACCCATCCGTTTTTTATTTACGAAGGGAAGTTTCTCCATATAATCGGCGGCCGACATACAGTCGAGATAATCGATTTCTCCCCAGCAGCCGGTGATGGCATCGGCGAATGTCTCGCCCCGCCCCAGTCCTCCCCGGGGATTGGTGTAGAAGACAATGTATCCTTTCGATGCCAGCCGGAGCATTTCATGGAAGAAACTGAAACCGTATTGTGTCCTGGGACCGCCGTGGATCTCGAGGATGGCGGGGTATTTACGGTTCCCGTTGAATCCGGGTGGAGTGACCAGCCAGCCCTGGAGTTTGAAACCGTCATGAGCCTTAAACCAGACCTCCTTTGTTTTCGGCCAATCGATTTCGGCGAATAGTGACTTATTGGGTTCCAAAAGTTTTTCCGACTTTTTATCACCTCTGAATGTTGCCGGAATGATATGAATATCGGAGGGGGTCGACAGGTCGGAATAGACGGCGGCAATCGAACGGCATCGCCCGCTCAGGCTGAAGCCCTTGATGTGACAATTTTTGTGTGTTACCCGTGTCGGCAGACCGCCCCGTGAGGAGACATAGAAAATATGAGTCGAGCCGACATCGGAGGCGGAAAAATAAATCCGTTTTCCATCAGGCGACCAGATCGGCGCCGCCCCGCTCAAACCCTCTCCCATATCGGCAATAGTGGCATCGAAAGCCTGGCGGTCAAATTTCGGGATGAGATCTTTTGCCGCGGGGCGTCCAGAGACGCCGACGGTCCAGATATGGGTGTTTTCCACTCCCCACGCATTTTCAGGATTGGCGTGTCCGAGATAGGCGATTTTTTTTCCGTCGGGGGAGAAGGCCGGCATTTCTTTCGGACCCTTTGGAGTTGGAATTTTTTTAGCTTTACCGCCGTCGATCGGTATTGTGAATATATCATCCAGCAGGTAGTCGATATCGGGGTACCGGGAGCGATTCGATATGAAGGCGATTTTTTTGCCGTCCGGCGAGACCGCCGGGTACAGATCGTCGTAATTTCCTTTGGTCAACTGTTTGCTTTTACCGGATTCGACATCGACTTTCCAGATATGAAAACGGTCTTTCGGCAAAAAGCCGGAACCATCGAGGCGGAAAAATATCCGGGTAATATGGCGGAAGGCGGGCGGTTCTTTTTTTTCTTTCTCGTCTTCGATATCATGGCTGTCGTTATAGCGGAACATGTACACCAGTTCTTTACCATCGGGAGTCCAGCCAAGGGACGAAAACGCGCCGTCTGCCTCGATTACTTTTCTTTCCGCGCCGCCGTCGGCCGGGATAATGTATATGGCGGTCTTTTTATCGCGGGTTGAGATGAAGGCGATGCTGGTACCGTCGGGGGACCAGACCGGCGAGCTGTCGGCGATTTCTCCAAAGGTATATTGCGTAATTTCATCGATTTCCAAATCGGCGACGAACAGCCGGGAAAAATAT
>QNAH01000227.1 GCA_003641425.1 Candidatus Zixiibacteriota bacterium | reverse complement strand
TTACGGTTCTCGAAAGTCTCCCCTGACTTCGATTTCACCCACCGGCCGCCAATGTAATTTTTATATTCCATGACATCCGCCATGACTCGCTCCTAAGTTTTTATGATTCAAGATGTTTTCATTCCTCTTAAATGTGCCCTTTTGTGAAATTATTCACACTATATCCACAAATAAGGCTTGTAATATATCAATTATTTCCCCAATGTCAATTCTTTTGGGTCTTAAACAGGCCGTCAAAACGACTCTTTTTTCTTTTTTTATGTGGTAGTTTTTCCGGGTCAGGCGCGGCATGAAAATCGACCCGTATTTCGTGCTCGGGGGAAAACATAAGGCCGGCAAAATTCGTTCTTGCCGGCCGGTATTTTTGCGGTGTTAAAATGATCAGACTTCCATTATCTCCGATTCTTTCGCATCCATCAAATCATCGATCATTTCGCTGTATTTGTCGGTCAGTTCCTGCACTTTATCGAGGCCCTTTTGCTGCTCGTCTTCGGAAATCTCTTTTCTTTTTTCGGCCTTTTTAAGGCTGTCGTTGGCCTCCCGCCTTATATTGCGCAGGGCAATCTTGCCTTCCTCGGCCAGCTTTTTACAATGTTTGACCAGGTCTTTACGGCGCTCCTCGTTCAGCGCCGGGATCGGCAGGCGAATAATATTACCCTCGACCAGGGGATTCAGGCCCAGATCGGCTTTCTGAATCGCCTTGGAGATTTCCCCGACAATACTTTTGTCCCATGCCTGGACCACAATAAGGCGGGGTTCCGGTGCCGACACCGAGGCCAGCTGATTCAGCGGCATGATGGTTCCGTGATAATCGACACGGATACCGTCAAGCAAAGAGGCATGAGCCTTGCCGGTTCGCACCGAGGTAAAATCCCTTTTCACCGACTGATAGCTTTTGTTCATCTTTTCTTCAGTTTCTTTATTGAGTTTTTCGATCATGGGATCTCTCCTTTGATCAATATTATTGAAAATAACTTTTTTGTCAGTTATGATATAATCGTCCCGATATTTTCACCCATCACCACTTTTTTAAGGTTATCGGGCTTATTTATATCGAAGACTATTATCGGAATCTCGCTGTCCCGGCATATAGTCACGGCGGTCAGATCCATGACTTTCAGGTTTTTCTTCACCATATCGAGATATTTAAGCCGGGGGAAATATTCGGCATCGGGATTTTCAGCCGGGTCATCTGAAAATACCCCATTCACCTTGGTTGCTTTCAGAACGACATCGGCATTAAGCTCGCTGGCTCGCAGTGCAGCCGCGGTGTCGGTACTAAAAAACGGATTGCCGGTCCCGGCCGCAAGAATAACCAGTCGGCCGGCCTTGAGGTACTCTTCGGCCAGACGGCGGTCAAACGGTTCGACAAAACGGCCGACCGTTATGGCCGATAGGACTCTGGTCTGAATACCGAGTCTTTCGAATCTTTCCTGAAGCGCCAGGGAATTGATAACGGTCGCCAGCATGCCCATCTGATCGGCACCGACACGATCCATACCGTTTTGGGAGGCGTTAAGCCCCCTAAAAATATTGCCCCCGCCGATGACGAGGGCAATTTCAACCTGCATATCTTTGATTGTCTTGATCCGTTCGCAGAGAACCCCAATTGAATTGGAATTGAGTCCGAACGGCTGGGATCCGGCCAGAACCTCTCCGGAGAGTTTAAGGAGTATCCGGTGATATTTCAGTTTTGGGCCGGAATCCATAATCATTCACCCAGCTGGAAACGGGTAAAGCGTTTGATGCCGATATTCTCGCCCAGCCTGGCAATGGTTTCATTTACAACATCGGTAATCGTCTTGTCGCCGTCTTTGACAAACGGCTGTTCCATGAGACAAACTTCGGAATAATATTTATCCAGTTTACCATCAACGATCTTATCGATGATTTTCTCGGGCTTACCTTCGTTAAGAGCCTGCTGGCGATAGATTTCCTTTTCTTCTTCAATTCGTTTCTGATCCAATTCGTCACGGGAAACGGTCAGCGGATTGGAGGCGGCGATCTGCATGGCGATATCTTTGGCAAAAGCCTGGAAATCCTCGGTCCGCGCGACAAAATCGGTTTCGCAATTTATTTCAACCAGCACGCCGAGTTTGCTTCCGGCATGGATATATGATGTAATGATGCCTTCTTTAGTGGACCGTCCGGCCTTACCGGCGGCCTTGGCAATACCTTTTTCTCTAAGATAATGGATCGCTTTTTCAGTATCTCCGCCGGTTTCGGCGAGAGCTTTTTTGCAGTCCATCATTCCGGCGCCGGTTTTCTCACGGAGTTCCTTAACCAATTGTGCAGTTATTTCCATGAATCTATATCCTTCTTATTTACTCTCTTCTTGATCGGTAGAGACATAGGGAGTCAGATTTTCGGAAGTCTCAGCCTCGACCGTCTCCATGATTTCCTGCTCCGAAACCGAATTTTTGGCTTCGATAACCGAATCGACCAGTGTTCTGGTTATCAGGCGGACCGACTTGATGGCATCGTCATTGGCGGCGATGGGAAAGTCAATTGGATCCGGATCGGCGTTGGTATCGATTACCGCGATTATCGGAATACCCAGTTTGGATGCTTCCGCAACGGCGATTTTTTCTTTTTTGGCATCGACCACAAAAACCAGGCCCGGCAGGTAGTTCATATTTTTGATACCGCCGAGGACTTTTTCGAGTTTGTCTTTCTGGCGGTCAAACCGGGCGCGCTCTTTTTTTGTGAATTTTTCGAGTTCGCCGTCCTCGAACATCCGCTCGAGGTCTTTGAGTTTCTTGATCGATGATTTGATGGTTGAAAAATTGGTGAGCATACCGCCCAGCCATCTTTCGGTTACAAAGAACTGCTCGCAACGCTCGGCTTCCGTCCGGATGACGTCTTTGGCCTGCTTTTTAGTGCCAACAAAAAGAATCGACTGGCCTCGGGAGATAACTTCGCGGACCTTGAGACAGGCTTTCTGTATCGCGTCGAGAGTCTTGTTCAGATCGATGATATAAATACCGTTCCGTTCGGTGAAAATGAACGGCTTCATCTTGGGGTTCCAGCGTCTGGTCTGATGACCAAAATGCACTCCGGCTTCCAAAAGTTCTTTGACTTTGGGTTGTACCATGTGAAGGCCTTTCGAGTTTGGTTCAAACTACCATCCCGACCCGTTGACCCGGACCTGATCAGGACCACCGGATCGATATCGGGATGTGATTATTTCCGGCATCAGCCGGATACTTATTATCTCTTTGAGTACTGGAAGCGCTTACGGGCCTTCGGCTGACCATATTTTTTCCTCTCGACTACCCTGGCATCGCGAGTCAGATAACCCTTGTGGCGCAGGGCAGGCCGGAGATCCGGATCGAGCTTGGCCAACGCCCTGGAAATAGCCAGGCGAATGGCCCCGGCCTGACCGGTAAGTCCGCCGCCGGTAACCCGGCAGGTGATGTCGAGCTTGCCGATCGTGTCCGTCTCGTTCATCGGCTGATTGATAATATCGACCAGAACACCGCGCTTCAAGTATTCGATAGGTCCTTTGTTATTGATGGTCAGAACACCGCCGCCGACTTTCATAATCACGCGGGCGGTTGATTCTTTCCGTCGTCCCGTAGCAGAAAAAACTAAATCACTCATGTATTATCTCTATCAGGATTCAAATAATTTCAAAACTTCTGGTTTCTGTGCCTTATGCGGATGATTTTCGTCGGCGTAAACATGCAATTTCTTGATAACTTTGCGCCCCAGTTTATTTTTCGGAATCATCCCTTTAACAGCATGCATCAGGATACGTGAAGGGTCGGTCTCCATCAACTTCTTGAAGGATGTTTCTTTCAGACCGCCCGGATATCCGGTGTACCGGAAATATTTGATATATTCTTCTTTTGTCCCGGTAACAATCATCTTGGAAGCATTGACAGCAATCACGAAATCGCCGGTATCCATATTAGGCGTAAAAATCGGCTTATTTTTGCCGCGCAAGATATTGGCAATCTCCACTGCGGCCCGGCCGAGAGTAAGTCCGTCAAGGTCGATGAGGTGCCACTTCTTCTGTTTTTGAACGTCGTCAACCTTTGGTATATATGTTTTCATCTTTCCCCCGGATAAAACCGGTTAATCCTATTTCAAATACTAAAGAGCCATAGAATATAGCAAATTTACCCAACCTGTCAAGTCTTTTTCGGGGACTTTTTCAGGCCATTAGGCTTAAAATCGGAAAAATCTACCGACTTTTTATCCTGTCAGGCAATTTATTGCCGTACTTTCAGTTAATAATGCCAAATACGGTCAATGGTTCCCGATTTTTAATCTTCTTTTGAATTTGAAAGCCTGAGTTTGAATCTTGCGTCATACTGCCCGTTTTTGGTGCATATTCCGCAATAGGCCATTCGCAGTCGTTTTTGGCGGGGGTACTCCCGCCCGCAATGGGGACAGATATACAGGTATTTATAGTTGCCGCGAAGCGACGGGTGTGACCGGGCCCTGACCGAGGCGCCGATCCGGGCTGCAATTGACTTGAACCTGCTGTCGTGATTGGGATTAATGATATGGATCATCTCGTGTTTGAGGGTGTCGGCAATCTCATCCGGAAATATTCGGTGATACTTGCGGCCGATTTTAATCTCGTTTTTTACCGGTGTAAAAGAACCGGCTATCAGCATCCGGTCGGAATAAGATATTTTTGCCCGTGGAAGCCGCCCCTCGAAAAATTGTTGATTGAATTCATCGAACATCCGGTACAGCCAGGAAACCGGCGGCAATGAAATAATATTGCTCTGGTCCGGCGGTGTTTCTTCTCTGATCGGCATAATCGGCCGCGTTTGGACCATAACCGGCTGGAACAGGTCAAAGTTGACTTCCGCCAATGTCTTCATCTGTTTTTTAGAAATCGCCATAATTGCACACTAAAATACGCTATCAGTCGTTTTAAGGGAATAGAAATCTTGAAAATGTGAGTTGAATTTTATTTTTGTCCAATAAAAATAAAATCAAGATCATGCAGGTTTCGTACACTTTCGCA
>QNAH01000226.1 GCA_003641425.1 Candidatus Zixiibacteriota bacterium | reverse complement strand
TGTCCACCCCTTTCCCTTAAATTCCCTCCATGCCCGATGATATTAAAGAAAAAGTCCTCATCACCGGGGCCAATGGTTTTGTCGGAAGCCGCCTTTGCCGACGCATGATCGCCGACGGCTACCGGGTCATCGCCGGGGTGCGCGAGGGATGCGATGCCACCTATCTGATCGATCAGGATGTCGAATACCGGTTCGGCGATATCACCCATCCCGAAACACTCCCCGGCATGGTCTCCGGCATGGATTATATTATTCACAATGCCGGAGTTGTCAAAGCCACCCGGCAGGCTTTGTATTATGAGGTCAATCAAATCGGCACCAGAAATCTGCTTAATGCCGCCTCCGCCTTAAACGATCTCAAAAAGTTCATCCTGATCTCATCGGCCGCCGCCGCCGGTCCGTCGAAACCGGATCAACCCAAAACCGAGAGCATGCCCGCGGAGCCGATTACCGCCTATGGCCGCTCCAAAGCGGCGGGGGAAAGGGAAATCCTCGCGGTTGCGGATAAGATTAACTCGGTCATTATCCGGCCGCCGGCCATTTACGGCCCCGGCGATAAAGAAATGTACGCCTTTTTCAATATCGTGAACAACCGCATCATACCCTACCTGGGCAGTCTCAAACGGCGCATTCAACTGGTGCATGTGGATGATCTCGCCGCGGGCGTCTCTGCCGCCCTGAGGGCACAGACCGAATCCGGGTCGATCTATTTTATCGGCGAAAACCGGAGCTACAGTTTCTCCGAACTGGTCAAATTGTTGCATGGTGCAGTCGGACGGGCCGGTATTCCGATATATATCCCCGGCTGGCTGGTCAGGATGATTGCGCATCTTTCGGAGAGGACAATGCGGATGTTCGGTAAGGTGCCGATGTTTACGGTGGAAAAGGCTGATGAAATCCTCGGCGACTGGGAAATTTCGATCGAGAAGGCCCGAAACGATCTTGGTTTTGAATCGAAAATTCCTTTTGCCGAAGGCGCCCTGGAAACAACCTACTGGTATAGAGAAGAGGGATGGCTGTGATTTTCAGTTTTAAATTACTCATGTTCTGTAGCATTTGCGGCGGTGTGTACCTCGTTATTGTCGATCTGATATGGAGCAGATTCGAATCCTTGATCCCCACTTTCCGGAATTTCCCGAAAGAACTGGTGGAGCCGAAAAATTTCGGCTGGTTCACCTCCAGCCTGATTATCGAGTTTATTTTCTTTGTCCTAATGCCGGCGGTGGTGTACGACCGCTTTTATACCGTCATGCCCTTTTCGGGGATACGCGGCGGCGTGGCGATTGCTCTTTTCCTGTTCATGTTCGGGATGGTGCCGCTGGCGATATTGCTAATGTTCAGGATCAGGATTCCGGCCGTATACATGCTGTATAAAATGCTCGGGATGATGATTCGGGTGGTCGGCGCGTTGGCGATTATCGGCTATCTGTACTCACTCTAATTTTGCGGGAACGACAGATGACGGAAAATATCGAAAATAAGTTTAAATCCGCGCGAAAACTGTTTCCTGTAACCGGGAACAAAAAAAATATTACCTACCTCAACTGCGCCTCGACCGGCCCCCTGTGCAAACCGATCAAAAAAGTGCTCGATGATTTTTACGAAGCCGGCCTGTATCTCGACAAAAATTGGGATTATGCCGCCTTCGCCGATCTTGACAAGATTCGTAAACTCGGCGCCCGTATGATAGGCGCCCGCGCCGATGAGGTCGGTTTTGGGTTCCAGACCGGCTATGGCCTCAATATTGCCGCCTTCGGCCTGCCGCTTAAACGCGGCGACGAAATCCTCCTGTCGGATATTGAGTTCCCCTCTAACGTCTATCCCTGGCTGGCCCTCAAAGAACGCGGCATCAAAGTCAAATTTGTCAAATCCGAAAACCGCTTTTTTGATATTGACAATTTCAAAAAAGCCATTGAAAAAAAAAGCCGGGCCCTGTCCCTGTCATTTGTCCAGTTTTTCAACGGATATAAAAACGACCTTATGGAAATCGGCAAAATCTGCCGCGATCACGGGATGTACTTTATCGTCGACGGTATTCAGGGATGTGGTGTCGAGACCATCGATGTGCACAAATGCGGGATTGATATATTTGCCGCCGGGGCGCAGAAGTGGATGCTTTCTCCGCAGGGAACCGGCTTGTTTTATATCCGCAGGGACCTGCAGAAAAAACTGAAGATGCCGTTTGCAAGCTGGCTCTCGGTTGATTGGAAACTCAATTTCACCGACCTGTTCCACTACGATCTGCCGTTTTTCGATTCCGCCCGGCGCTTCGAGATGGGTTCCTACCCGTACTCGCATGTCCACGCGATGGCGGCGGCGCTGGAACTTATCGACTCGCTCGGGATCGAGAATATTCAG
Source organism: Candidatus Zixiibacteriota bacterium (assembly GCA_003641425.1). Taxonomy (GTDB): domain Bacteria; phylum Zixibacteria; class MSB-5A5; order GN15; family PGXB01; genus PGXB01. The sequence goes on along the minus strand of QNAH01000226.1, from coordinate 2,656 downwards.
CGGCATAATCATCGACTTCTGGATATTCTCATTGCATATCTCAAAGCAAGCGATTATTATCATATTGTCTCTAATATAAAAAGCAAACACCGTTCGTCGATTCTGGCCTTTGCCTGTGATAATGTCGGGGAAGTGCATAAAAAACTGCTGGAAAATAAAATCATTTGCGCGCATAGAGAAGGCGCCATCAGGGTCGCGGTGCATCTATACAACGACGAGACCGATATTAAACGTCTTATTGCCGTCCTTGATGAATTTGAATGACGGAGCGAAAAGAGTGACCCGTATCGAAGGACGCTTCGTAAATAATAATGAAATATTTCTATCACACGGCCTGACTTGAAATATATATAAATAAAAATCGCAATCAGGTAAAGGAGGAACAATGAGAAAGCTGACTTTCATGGCCGTGGCCGCCCTGGCACTGATCTTTGCCGTGCCGGCGATGGCCCAGGAGGAAACGACCGCGCCCCCTGAGAAGAAAGAGGCCGTCAAGGTTAAAGAGGCTGTCGAAAAACCGGCATTGATGTTCGAGGCGGAACTGTGTACCGGCATCGAGGAACGCATGCCGACCGGGATGGCCGACACCTTTGCGCCCGATGTGGAAAATGTCTACCTCTGGTGCAAAGTGATCGGATGCAAGGATACGACCGTGGTGCATCATGTTTGGTACTACAAAGGCGATCAGATGGCCGATGTCGAACTTCCGGTACGAAGTCCGGCCTGGCGAACCTACAGCAGTAAAAAAATACTGCCGTCATGGACCGGTGACTGGGAAGTGAAAATTGTCGATGCCGACGGCAACGAGATGAAGTCGATTCCATTCAAAATCGCCGCGCCGGAATAGTCTCGAAACATCAAGGGTAAAGGTTATGATCTACGGGAGACAGAAATCTTATTTCTGTCTCCCGTATGCCTGTGTGGCGGCGCGGCCGAGCGCCTGTCTTTTAAACCGGGAATCCATCGATCCCAGAATATCTTGTTCTTTTATAACCTGATATATTTCCGCGGCCGCCACCCGGTGCCCCCGGGCATTGAAGTGAATCGGATCATTAACGGCGTCATCGAACAGATCATCATACCGATTGAATTCCCTCGCCAGATCGACCATGCCTGCTCCGGTGCTTCTGGCCAGCGAATGGATCTGCTGATTGTAGTACTGATGATATATGTGCATCATCGACTGTTTACCGGGCGGATAATATTTCTCCAGCGATGGTATCGGTGAGGTCAGCAGAATCGGGGTGATCCCCTCGCGCTTGCAATATTGTACTATGAATTCGAGATTATTATAAAAATCAGGGATACTGACACGATAAACCGGGGCATCTTTGACCAATTGTTCCTCGAGTGGTTTTTCCACCACGGATAGTGTCAGCTTCTTTATCAGCCGGTACAATTTTAGCCGGGAAAACAGGTTCTGGATTTTAAGCACAATTTCGGGGGGCATTTCCTGGTCTTTATCAGCAATATTACCAGCCGCCGCCCACTGGTCGTTCCATGCAAACATGATCAGCACCACATCCGGTTTAAGCGGGACTATATCCGAAATAAAAAAGCGCCGCCCCTGAAAAGTGCTGTACCCCGGCACGCCGCCATTAATTACTTCGATATCCGGCATGGATGCGTCATTATTGATCAAATCGCCAAGCCGGTGTATATATGTCTGTTCCTCGCCGATCCCCCAGCCGAATGTACATGAATTTCCGATTGCGATAATCCTGAGTTTCTCTGATTTGTCCGCTATTTCATCGCCGCGAAGACCGTAGGAGTTTATTCGATATTCCTTGCCCTCGAAAAACTTTGAGCTGATATTCTGTGACGGTCTCAGCCGCCAGAAAACCAGGCCGTCTTTTTTGAAAACCTCGGGATAGTCAAGCGCCCGATTGACAAGAAAAAAACGGTTCTGAAAATAAGTGTCGATCGGGATGATGGTGAATATGATTTCTACGGCAAAAATAAAAACGGGAATAGACAGTATCAGAAGCAGGATTTTTCGGAGCCTGCCTGGACCACTCCGGCCGCTCTCGTTTTTACTCTTGACACCCTACATATTTTAAAACAGCGAATAAATGAAAGGTGCCAGGGCCGATGATTCGGTAAAGACTATTAAAAGCGACAGCAGCAACAGGAAAACAATAATCGGTCCCAGCCACCACCGCTTCGAAGTCTTCATAAAATACCAGAACTCGCCGAATATCGAAAAACGCTCTTTAATTGAATGGAAAAATCCCATATCAAAAATATAATCAAGACTGGAAATAGTTCAAACGCTTTTTTTAGTCCGTGCCGCCCGTGATTTTGAACGCGCGAAACATTTCCGTATTCAAATTCGATTTATCCAGAACCACATTTTCCATTATCAGGATATCTATCCCCGAAGATATAAAAGTCGCAAAAGCATCACGCGGCGTCCGGACGATCGGATGCCCCCGAAGATTGAATGATGTATTGAGAAGAACGGCAACACCGGTCCGCTGCTCGAAACGGCTAAGTATTTCATATAAAATTCTGTTATCCTCGCGGCTGACTGTCTGAATGCGGGCCGTTCCATCGTAATGCGTTACAGCCGGGATGATTTCCCGTTTCTCCGGTCTGACATCGAAATTGAAAAGCATATACGGTGATTTTCGCGAACCTTCAAAATACTCGACGG
>QNAH01000225.1 GCA_003641425.1 Candidatus Zixiibacteriota bacterium | reverse complement strand
CGAAGCAGATTTTCAAGTGTTTCGGCTGTGGCAAAGGCGGCAATGTTTTCACCTTCCTGATGGAACATGAAAACATGAGCTTTGTCGAGACGGTGCGTTTTCTTGCCCAGAAGGCCGGAATCACAATCCCGGAAAAAAGAATCGACAGTTCGGCCAAAGAAGAACTGGAACGGATGCACTATGCTCACCGGGTGGCCCTTGACTATTTCAAATCGATGTTGCAGGCGCCCAAATATCATCGGCAGATGACGAAATATCTCAAAGAGCAGCGCCGGTTGACCGATGAGTCGATAGAACTGTTTCAGCTGGGACTGGCCGGCGAGGAATGGGAAGGTTTTCTGAATTATGCCCTTAAAAAAGAACTGTTTCCCAAAGAACTGGCCAAAGCCGGGCTGATTTCATATTCCGAAAAGCATGATAAGTACTTCGACCGGTTCCGGCAGAGACTGATGATCCCGATTTTCAATCTCAGCGGTAAACCGATCGCTTTCGGCGGCCGGACTCTCAAGAAGGGTGAACCGGCCAAGTATGTCAACTCGCCGGAGACAATGCTGTATTCCAAAAGCAATGTTCTTTACGGTTTGAATTTCAGCCGCCAGTTTATCCGCGAGAGAAAAGAGGTTATCATTGTCGAGGGTTATTTCGATTTGATCTCGCTTTATCAAGCGGGGATCAAAAATGTCGTGGCCTCGTCGGGAACGGCCTTCACCGCCCAGCAGGCCAGGCTTCTTGCCCGTTTTGCCGAAATGGCTTATCTCTTTTTTGATGCCGATTCGGCCGGACAGGCAGCGGCCATGCGCTCGGTCGATGTCCTTTATGATGCCGGACTGGAAGTCATGGTGATGATTCCTCCCGAAGGTGAGGATCCCGACTCGGTCGCGGTCAAACAGGGCGCCGGGGGTATCGAAAAACTTAAAGATGATGCACTCAGGTACCTTCAGTTTCGTGTCCGCAATATCGACCTTAAAAAACAGGGTATTATCGCCAAGGAAAAACTGATAAAAGAATTGGCGGAACTGGCCGGACGAATCGGAGATGCCACGCGTCGGCGGCTGTTTGTTGCCGAGGCGGCGGAAGTACTGCAAACCGACATACAGAATTTCTATGATTTACTGAAAACGGACAGAACGGCGCGCATAGGGGGTATCAGTGTCAAGCCGCCCAAAAAAATCGATGATATCGAGCGTGATTTGCTCTCGCTAATAATAAATCACCCCGAATACTTCGATGATGTCAGTGATGAGTTAATGCCCGAGGATTTTCATACCGAGACCTACGCCGGTTTGTACTCACGGATGCTGACTCTTCTCAAAGAGAAACGTACTTTTTCTGCGGGGAGCCTGATCAATTATCTCGATGATGACAGACTTATATCCGAGTTGACATTGCTCGCCGAAATCGATTGGGAAAAAGACAAGGCCCGGCTTATGATAAAAGATTATCTCGGGAAGATCCTGAATTTCAAAAAGGAGCGGATTATCGACAGGCTTAAAGTGGAACTGAAAGTCGCCGAGGAACAGGGCGATATCGATACCGCCCGAAAACTGACCGAAGAAATATCCGACCTCATCAAAAGACGCAAAGAATGATCGAATGCTGAAACACCTGCACATAGAGAATTTCGCCCTGGTGGACAGGCTCGATATCGATTTCAGAGACGGTATGAACACATTGACAGGTGAAACCGGGGCCGGCAAATCGATAATTGTGGGTGCGATCGCCCAGCTACTCGGCGAAAAAGCCGACCGCAATGACATTCGCTCCGGAACCGGGCTGGCCGTTATCGAGGGTGAATTCGATATCGGCGATAATGCAGAAATCAGTAAGGCTCTGGATCAGGCTGAAATAGACTACACTCCCGGTGCAATCACACTTCGACGAGAAATATCCCTGAATAAATCATCAAAGACTTTTATCAATGGACAGCTGGCCACCCTGACGCAATTGCGTGAAATCACGCGGTATATGGCCGAGTTGTTCGGCCAGCATTCACATCAGCAGTTACTTGACGAAAAAAATCACCAGGGTTTTCTCGACCGTTTTGCCGGTCTCTCCGAACAGGTGGAAAAACTGCGGCAGATTTTTCAGGACTGGCAGGCCGCAAAACAAAGGCTGACGCGGCTCGAATCAAAAAAGGAGACCGAGAAAAACGAGCGCGAATTGCTTCTTTTCCAGAGAGATGAAATCGAAAAGGCGAAAATAAGAATCGGCGAAGAAGAGGAAATCCTGTCGGAGAAAAAAATCCTCGACTCGGCGCAAATGCTCGGCCAAAAGGCATCACTCATTCTGGAAATGCTGGACAGGGACGATAACGCCGCCCTGAACATTCTGGGAGGTTGCCGGCGGCATCTGAATGAAATGGCCTCGCTGGATAAAAAACTGGAACCGAAAGCGGACCTGATGGAAAACGCCATCATCAATCTGGAGGAGCTTCGGGCCGATATAGAAGCCTACCTGTCATCGATCCCGGATGATCCCGAACGGCTGGAACAGATAAATCTCAGGTTGGATGAGCTTTATCGCTTGAAAAAGAAGTACGGCGGTTCCGAAGAGATGATTCTAAAGATGCTTGAAAAAATCCATGATCAGCTTGGAAGTAAACTGGATGTCGAAGAACAGCTAAAAATACTCCGCGATGAAGAAAAACGCCGTCGTCATGAATATTCGGCCCTGGCGTCGCAAATCTCGGATAGGCGGAAAAAGTCGGCGGAAAAATTATCCAGGGTCATTGAAAAGGAACTGGAACTGGTCGGGATGAATTCGGCAAGATTTGAATATGAATTTATTTATGAGCCGGATCCTGATGGTATTGAATTTGACGGGCGCAGAATCAGGCCGAATCCCGATGGATTTGAAAGCGGCCGTTTTTTGATTTCCGCCAACCCTAATGAGCCTGTAAAGCCTTTAGCCAGAACAGCTTCCGGGGGAGAAATCTCAAGGATCATGCTGGCCCTGAAGGCGGCTGATAAGCAAATGACCGGAAAGCATAAAATGCTGTTGGTTTTTGATGAGATCGACGCCGGAATTGGGGGACGGACGGCAGGAATGGTGGCCTCGAGACTTGAAAAGCTCGCGAGGACTTCACAACTGCTGGTTATCACCCATTTACATCAGATCGCCTCCCTGAGCGAACATCATTATGCTGTTGAAAAAATCGAATCGGGCGGCAGGGAGAAAAGAAATGTGGTATCAGTCAGGCAGTTGGACGAATCCGAGAAAAAGGCTGAAATCGAGCGTATGCTGAGCCTTCCTGAAAACAGTAAGGTTTAACTTGACTATATTCATAATTATTTCGTTTTTTACGGTAATATAATATTTCCCCTGAATAAATCCGAAGCCTGCAGGTATATAAGTTGAGTGCAACACGGGCAGATGATAACAATTTAATCGCGGAGATCGTCGACGGCGATAAGACCGCCATGAGAGCGCTTGTGGAGAAATATAAGCGAAAAGCATATTTTTTGGCGCTGGGAATGGTCGGCAACAGTGATGAGGCCATGGATATATCGCAGGAAGCCTTTATCAGGGTTTTCAAATCGGCCAAAAAATTCGATCAGAAACAGAAATTTTTCCCATGGTTTTATTCCATCATCGCCAACCTGTGTAAAAATGATCTCCAGCGCCGGGAGAAACGAGACTCCAAAGCGGTCGATCTCGAAGAATCCGATTTTCTCCTGGTCGATGAAGGCAATCCCGAGACAAAATTAATCCGCAAGGAAGAAGCCGCGATGATCAGAAAGGCACTCAGCGAACTTTCGTTCGAAGACAGGGAGATCATCGTGCTGAAACATTTCCGGGATATGTCTTATGATGAAATAGCCAAATTATTGAATATCCCGAAAGGAACGGTAATGTCGCGCTTGTATTACGCACGCAAAAAACTGGCAAAATTATGTCATGAACTCAGGTGAAGACAAATATAAAATAATGCTGTCCGGCTATATCGACGGAGAATTATCATCCGACGAGAAAGCCGAGCTTGAAATGCATCTAAAAACCTGTTCCGATTGCCGGAAGGAGCTTGAGGTTTTTCAGGAGCTTAAGGAGGTGACCGGGGCCATGAAATATGCCGACATCCCGGAGCATGTGTGGGACAATTACTGGCGCGGTATTTATCGCCGTCTGGAATTAGGCATCGGCTGGATTCTTTTTTCGATCGGTGCCATCATAATTCTGGCCTGCATGTGCTACGGAATTTTTCAGAATTTCTTTCTAAATCCGGATGAGCCGCTGATCCTGAAAATCGGCGTTGGAACAATAATCCTCGGCGCGATTTTTCTTTTGGTTTCCGTTACAAGAGAGCGCATATTTGCTTATCGTCGCGACCGTTACAAGGAGATCAAAAGATGATAATAGTCAATACGGATACGGTGCATGGCATGAAGATTGTCAAGGTACTCGGGCTGGTTAGAGGTAACACCATAAGAGCACGGCATGTCGGCAAGGATATTATGGCCGGGTTACGGACAATTGTGGGCGGTGAGGTTAAGGAATATACAAAGATGCTGGCGGAAACCAGGGAGCAATCGCTGGACCGGATGGTCGAGGAAGCCGCCCGGCTTGGAGCCAATGCTGTTGTTAATATACGGTTTTCGACCTCAATGGTCATGAAGGGTGCCGCGGAGCTTCTTGCTTATGGAACCGCCGTCATTGTGGAGAATGATACATAGCATAAATACCGGGGAGAAGTGATCGTGTCCAATAAACGTCAAAGCTGGCTGGCGGCTTTGCTGTCGCTGTTCATGCCCGGCCTGGGCCATCTTTACTGCGGAAAAGCATTAAAAGCGGTTTTCCTTTTTATTGGAGCCATCGTTGTATTCAATATCGCAATGGCGATTCTTATTTATGTCGATTTGCACCCTATCAATTTTATTGCCGGCGTTATCCTGATCCTCCTGTACTATATAATCGTTATAAGAAATGCCCATAAAACAGCCCGGATATCTTCAGGGCAATTTTCACCGTCCTGGTACAATCAATCCTATGTTTACCTGGGGCTGTTCCTGGTCGGGGTATTTG
>QNAH01000224.1 GCA_003641425.1 Candidatus Zixiibacteriota bacterium | reverse complement strand
GCTCAGGTTGTTCCGACACGATGGCATGAAGCGTCGCCGCCCCGGCGTCTTTAATAAATGGTTGGCGGCCGGTTATCATTTCATATAAAACCACCCCCAGTGAAAAAATATCACTGCGTTGATCGGCCTCTTCACCATTTACCTGTTCGGGCGACATATAACCGGCTGTACCTATGGCATATCCTGATCGCGTAATCTTTTCTGTTCCTTGAACGGCGGCCAGACCAAAATCAAGAAGCCGGCAACGCCCCCTGGAATCGATTACTATATTTGACGGTTTTATATCACGGTGAATAATTCCATTATCATGGGCTTCCTGTAAGCCCTCGCTGATCTGCCGGGTAAAATCGATTATCTTTTCGATATCCATATCATCACGCTTGATAAGTTCCTGGCATGATCGGCCTTCTACATGTTCCATAACCAGGAATGGGCGCTCCCTGTATTCGGAAACCTCATAAATGGTGACTATATTGGGATGGCTCAATTTAGCGGCCGTCTGCGCCTCGCGTTTGAAACGAACACGACAGGCCTCATCGCGGCAAATATCCGAACGGAGAAACTTGAGGGCAACCTCCCGGCCAAGCTCGGTATCCTCGGCAAGGAAAACCTCGCCCATACCGCCCGATCCGATTTCCCTGATTATCCTGTAATGCCCCACCGAAATGCCCGGGGAAATACCTGACCCGATTTGATCCTTATTGTCCATATTGCTTCCGTCGTGCATCTGAAGGCCCCCGATGATATAAAAAGATGAAAACAGGAATAATGATTATTCCATTGATAATTTAACTATTGCCGGGAGAAATGGCAACTCCGAAAACACCGGCAATCTTTCACTCTTAAGCGTAATAGCCGGTCATGCACATATAACGCATAATCCGACAACGGATTAACCAACCCGCCATGACCCTGTTATGCCGACTGATCCCGAAATTACCTGATTTCTCCACTCGATGAAATATCGTGCATAACATATTAATAAAAAATTTATCATAAAAACAAAAAAGGACAGTTCCAAAAAACTGCCCTTTGTCATCAGTCTGAACCGCCCGTAGGGGCGGTTTTTAATTCATCATCACCATTTCCGGCGGTGATCACCTGAATCGAGCGGTGTTTATTTCTGTTCGCCGCCTTCTTCTTTCTTGGCTTCACCTTCACCCTCTGCAGGAGCGGCTTCACCTTCGACAGCTTCGCCCTCGGCGGCCTCGGCCTCTTCGCCTTCCGCGGCGGCGATTTCTTCGGCAACCTTGATTACTGTGGGCGGTACAACGGTGACAACCGTGCGGGTCGGATTGGTCAGGACATCCACCTTATCGACTTCAATATCACTGACATGAATGGAGTCGCCTATTTCAAGTTTGGAAACGTCCAGCTCAATTCTATCTGGGATATCCATTGGCAAACAGGCAATATCCAGCTCGCGGACAACATGCTGCAAAATACCACCCAGCTTGACTCCTTCCGGAGTTCCAACCAAATGAATTCTGGCTGTCATATTAAGTTTCTTCTTCATCGATACCTGGTACAGGTCGACATGTTCAAATGCGCCGGTAACCGGATCACGCTGCAATTCACGGACAATAACCTTGCGAGGAGTATCTTCGCCGTCCACGGCAAGATCGATCAACTTTCCGGTCCCGCCCTGTGAGCGTAATAACGCTGCGAAATTCTTGGTATTTATCGATACCGGGAATGAATCCGTCTCCGGGCCATAAATCACACCGGGAATCCGACCGTCAGCTCGCAACTTGCGTGCGACACCCTTTCCGACACCATCACGTCGTTCAGCAGTTAGTTTGATTTCTTCCATTTCTATCTCAACCTCCAACTAATTATTTACGCATCAATCGGGAAAATCGCTAAACAGAGATGATACCGATTTTTCACCGGAAATTCTCATTATTGCCTCGCCGAAAAGATTGGCGCATGACATTATATGAAACTTATCCGATAATTTTTTCTTCTCGACATCTATTGAATTGGATATAAAAATTTTCTTGATAGGAGAATTATTGATCCGCTCGATGGCATTTCCGGATAAAACGGCATGCGTACAAATGGCCATTATTTCCAGAGCACCGGCTTCGGCCATGGCACTGGCCGCTTCGCATAACGTTCCAGCCGTATCGACCATATCGTCACGAATAATTATATTTTTGCCCTCCACTTCACCAATAATATTGACGACCTCCGATAAATTCGGCGCTGGTCGCCGTTTATCGATTATGGCCAGATCCGCTTTACAATGCTTGGCGAAGGCCCGGGCCATTTTAATCGAGCCGACATCGGGCGAGACAATTACGAGTGACTTACAGCCGATATTTGATACCAGATCTTTAAAAACACGCGTCGAATAAAGATGATCATGCGGAAGATCGAAAAATCCCTGTATCTGCGAGGCGTGCAAATCCATGGTTATAATTCGATCAGCACCGGCTGTGGTGATCAGGTTGGCCGCCAGTTTCGCGGCAATGGCAACCCGGGGTCGGTCCTTACGATCCTGTCGGGCATAACCGAAATACGGAATGACTGCGGTAATTCTGGCCGCCGACGCCCGGCGTGATGCCTCGATGAGCATCAGAAGCTCCATTATATTATCTGCCGGGGCATTGGTGGATTGTATGATGAAAACATCCGCACCGCGGATATTTTCATTTATCTGGACAAAAATCTCACCGTCGGAGAAACGTTTTACCTCGCACTCCGCCAGATTTACACCAATATATCTCGCTATATCCTGCGCCAATGGGCGATTGGAATTACCGGTTATTAATCTCAACTCCGACACTGGCCATCCCCAAATTAAAAAAACTAACTTATCAAGTGCAACATTATAACAGAAAAGCTCTGATTTGGCAAATGGTTATTTGACGATAAAGACGATAGAAACTATGTTTCAGAGTTTTATAACGCGGGTATTCCGGCTGGCTTGTCCGGGATTAAACTCATTATTGGCTGGGGTGGCAGGATTCGAACCTGCGAATGCAAGCTCCAAAGGCTTGTGTCTTACCACTTGACGACACCCCAGTATTCAGTAAACTTCGCTGTGACTTTTCAATTCCTCCTCGTAGGCCGCCAAAATAGTCGATTCCAGTAACCTGCGCGCATCATTATTGACGGGATGAGCAACATCATGGTAGGTTCCGTCCGGTCTCTTTCGGCTCGGCATCGAGATAAAAAAGCCCTTACTCCCCTCGATGATCTTGATCCCGCGAACAACAAACATGTCGTCGAAAGTCACATTCGCAAAGCCTTTCAATTTCCGTTCCTGATGTAATATAATACGCACTTCTGTGATTTCCAAAGCAAACCTCCCGCCGACAAAATGAGTTTTTGACTAATCCCAGACGGGAAGGGCTATCGGACGCACATGAAAGACATCCCACTCGCCCCGGGTAAACTGACCGATTACCCTCTCTTCAGGTTTATTCTCAAAGAGTCCAAACATTGACGGCCCCGACCCGCTCATTCGAGTTACAGCGGCCCCGGCACTCTTAAGAATGCGCCCGATTTGACCCAGGACCGGAAACCGGTTAAAATGACTTTTCTCAAAATCATTACCGGAATCCGCTATCTGTGCGACCAAATCCGGGAAATCCCTACAGCCGGAAAACTTAACACCAGTATCTGATGATGTCAAGCCTAAATTAAGAAGCTTATAACTCTCGGCAGTCGATACCGCTATCCTCGGAACAATAAGAACAACCGAATAATCCGTCGGTAAATTAATATTCCTGACTATTTCACCCCTGCCGGTGATTTCTGCCTGTCCCGATGAAAAGAAAAACGGCAAATCTGAGCCCATCTCTAGACCAATACTCTTCATTTCATCGATATCGAGATTCAACTCAAAAAGCCTGTTTACAGCATGGATTGTGGCAGCCGCATCAGATGATCCTCCCGCCAGACCGGCTGCAACTGGGATGTTCTTCTGCAATCTTATCTCAAGCCCGCCCTTTATCTTAAATCGTTCAAATAGAAACCGAGCAGTCTTGATTATCAGATTGTTTTCATCGGCAGGAACTACGTAAGCACCATTGGAATATAGATTTAGCCCCCTTTTATCCTTTGCCACAAAGGTTAGTTTATCAAAGAGGCCCACGGCCTGAAACCACGATTGAATATCATGGAAGCCATCAGATCTTTTTCCCAAAACATTGAGAAATAAATTTATTTTGGCAGGGGTCCGTAATTCCAGCATCTCCATACCTTTAAGAGTAATAAGACTTCATTTTAATACATAAAAAACGACTTTTTCCTAAAAAAATCGATGCTTTTTTTATTAATCCAATTATATCAACTCGGGAGATCTTTGTCTGCATAAAACCCTTCATAGTGCCCAAAAAACAAAAATATTGACTTTTCCGGTGCAGTCGCTTTCTTATGTATTCTTGATATGAAATATGTCTATTGGAGGAAATTAGAGAATGGGTAAAAATTTAGCAGAAAAAATCATTGCCGAGCATCTTGTCAGCGGGAAAATGATTCCCGGTGAAGATATAGCCATTAAGATCGATCAAACTCTGACACAGGACGCGACCGGAACAATGGCATATTTGCAGTTCGAGGCCCTGGGCTTGAAAAAAGTAAAAACCGAGGTGTCGGTATCTTACGTCGACCACAATATGTTGCAGGCCAGTTTTGAAAATGCCGATGATCACCAGTATCTGCAGTCGGTTGCCTCAAAATACGGTATCTTTTTCTCACGGCCCGGAAACGGAATCTGCCATCAGGTCCATCTCGAACGCTTTGGAGCTCCGGGTAAAACTCTTCTCGGTTCCGATTCTCACACCCCCACCGGCGGCGGTATCGGCATGCTGGCCATGGGTGCGGGCGGACTCGATGTCGCCGTGGCCATGGGCGGCGGTCCCTTCTATTTGAAAATGCCGGAGGTCATCAAGGTTCATCTCAAAGGTAAATTGAGGCCTTTCGTCACTGCCAAAGATGTTATTCTCGAAGTCCTTCGTATTCTCAGCGTCAAGGGCGGTGTTGGCAAAGTCATCGAGTACGGAGGTTCCGGTGT
>QNAH01000223.1 GCA_003641425.1 Candidatus Zixiibacteriota bacterium | reverse complement strand
GCTGATACGTCGTGATGTCTTTGATTCATTGAACGGCTTTGACGAGCGGTTTTTCATGTTCATGGAGGATACCGATCTTTGTCTGCGTATTGCCGCGGCAGGCAAAAAAGTCTATTTCATACCTGATGCCGGGGGGATTCACTATTGGGGCGGCGGAGCCTCGGTTCCCGGATTCAGAAGACTTCGGTATCATCATATGTCGGTTTGGAAATATTTTTTAAAGCACTATCCCAATGGATTTTCGTTATTATTGCTGCCGGTAGCCCTGGTTGTTAACCTGGTTCTTAAGGCCGCTCTGGGAAGAACCGGGAAATAGCCGAATGATAAGCATTAGGGATACGATATGATCGCTGACGGTTTTATAGTATTTGCAATAGCTTTTCTGGCCTGTCTTGTATTCACAACGGTCATTATTAAATTTTGCAGAAAATACTCCATTTATGATAATCCCGGTGGACGGCACAAAAGGCACAAGAAACCTACCCCGATTCTCGGCGGTACCGCAATACTGATTTCGGTATGGGTGGCAATATTCTCGTTTTTAATTTTTGGGGACGGCGCTTTTACGGATATCAAGGGTGCTTTGCCGCATATATTAATCGGTTCTCTTATGATTTACGGGATTGGATTGCTTGATGATTTCAGACCGGTTTCGGCCTGGGCAAAACTCACGGCCCAGGCGGCCGCCGGATTGGTTCTGTATTTCGGGGGGCTGTCAGTAAATCTTATTTCACTGCCCATCCTGGGAGAGTTCGGTGTCAATGGGTTCTCGTTTTTTATAACAGTCGGGTGGGTTATCGCGCTTTCAAATGCCATAAATCTTATCGATGGTCTCGACGGGCTGGCGGCGGGAGTGTCGGTCATCGCCTCGGTCACAATGGTCATCATCGGAGTGCTTTTCAAAATTGATGCCATGATTATTATTTCAGTGGCCGTGCTTGGCTCGCTTCTGGCTTTCTGGATATTTAACCGCTATCCGGCCAGGATCTTTCTGGGCGACAGCGGCTCACTTCTGATTGGTTACTTTTTTGCGGTCATCTCCCTGGTAGTCCCGATCAAATCATATACCACCGCCGCCCTCTTTATGCCGCTCGTTGTTCTGGGGGTTCCGCTGACCGAGGTGATTACTTCTTTTTTGAGACGGTTGGCGGCCGGTAAAAGTGTCATGAGAGCCGATCGGCGCCATATTTTTCACCTCCTGGCCTTTGCCGGGCTATCATACCGGCAGATTATCAACCTTTTTTACCTCTCAGGCCTGTTTTTCGGCTTTCTGTCGATTATTATGCTTCTTTTCGGCAGGGGGGTGGTTTTGGCTTTTTTGCTCCTTTTTATGGTTGTAATTTTTATAATATATTTTATCTTAATTGCTCGTATGAAAAAGGAAAATACGGCCTGATAGGCGGTTTATAAAGTATGGAAGAAAGACAAATACTCGATTTCGAAAAGCCGATTGTTGAACTGCAGAAAAAAATCTCCGATATGAAGGATTTTGCTTCCGGGGCCAATCTGGAATTGACCGGGGAAATCAAATCTCTTGAGAGCAAGGTCGATAAAATGCGCAAGGAGATCTTTTCCGGCCTTACCCGCTGGCAGAAGGTTCTTCTGGCCCGGCATCCCCGGCGGCCTTACACTCTGGATTATATCAACTACATGACGACCGATTTTATCGAACTGCACGGTGACCGCTATTTTGCCGATGATAAAGCGATCGTCGGGGGATTTGCCAAGCTTGACGGTAAACCAGTCATGATTGTCGGCCAGCAGAAGGGGCGGGATACTAAACAAAAATTGTATCGCAATTTTGGGATGCCCCATCCCGAAGGATATCGTAAGGCGTTGAGGCTTTTCAAACTGGCCGAGAAATTCAATAAACCTATTGTGATTCTTGTCGATACGCCCGGCGCTTTTCCGGGGATCGGTGCCGAAGAACGGGGACAGGCCGAGGCTATCGCGCGCAATTTACGCGAGATGTCGATTCTCAGGGTCCCGATTGTGATTGTCGTTATCGGCGAGGGAGCCTCGGGCGGCGCCCTGGGAATCGCAGTGGGCGATCGTGTTTATATGTTGCAGTACTCATGGTACTCGGTGATATCACCCGAAGGCTGTGCTGCGATTCTCTGGCGCGACAATGCCTTTGCGCCCCAGGCGGCCGAGGCCCTCAAACTTACGGCCGATGATTTGATGGATTTAAAAATTATCGATAAAATTATAGATGAACCGCCGGGAGGCGCCCACAACGATCCCGAGGGAATAGCCGCTACCGTGAAAAGTGAAATCCTTGCTGTGCTTACTGAACTGGAACAATTATCTGTCGATGATTTGCTCCGGCAGCGGTTGGAAAAATTCCGTAAGCTGGGAGTTTATCAGGAATAGGAGGAAGGCAGATGACGCTTTCAAAAGCATTGTTGAAAATCATTGTATGCCCGAAATGCAAGGGGGAACTGGAATATAAATCGAATGAAAATAAGCTTATATGTAATGGTTGCCGGTTGTCATTTCGGGTTGAGGATGAAATCCCCGTATTACTGATTGAAGAAGCTGAAAGTATTTAAACAGGATGGTAATATGAAATTATCCAAATTTTGTTCTGAAGATTTGATTACATTTGACCTGAAATCAGAAGATAAAGACAGTGTTCTCATGGAGCTGGTGGATATTGCCTCCAAATCAAAACTGGTTAAAAACGCCGAAGATTTGCTTCGCGATGTCAAGGACCGCGAGGAACTGGTTACCACCGGCGTCGGCTACGGCGTGGCTTTTCCTCATGCCAAGACAAAGGCGACCAAGGGAATTGTTATCGCTTTCGGCCGTTCCGAAAAAGGTATCGACTTTGATGCCATGGATCATAAACCGGTTAACCTGTTTTTCCTGATTGCGGCTCCCGAAGATGCTATCGGAGCCCACCTGAATGTGATGGCCCGGTTATCATATATTATGAAATCCGAAGAAAATCGGCAGAAAATGATGACTGTGACTTCCCCGGGCGAATTGCTTCAAATGATCGATGCTGTCGAATAAAAAACTTTCCGTGCAGGGAGGCTGGAATTAAATGACATGGTTCTCGACGATTTTTCTGAAAAATCGTCGTTTTGTCAATTTTGGACTGGCGGCAATTCTTTTTTTGCTGATTACCTTTTCACCCAATGTAGTCAGACCATTGCTGGGAAATATCTGCTCCTCCATATTCTTTTATCCCTTTGCCGAACTCAAATATTATATCATTGAACTGCAGGATGCCAGCCGCGAAAACAGACTGCTTGAAAAACAGCTGACTGAAGCATCACTTCAGCTCGAAATTCTTTCCGAGGCCAAGCGCGAAAATCAAAGATTACGGGAAGTCATCGGGTTTGACCCGCCCGAAAATTTCCGCCTTATTCCCGTCAAAATTGTGACTCTATACCAAAATGTTTATCCGATCGCCGCGGTGATCAATAAAGGAAGCCGCGAGTCTATCAAGATCAACCAGCCGGTGATTAACCGGTTCGGGCTGGTGGGTAAGATCAAAGAGGTCATGCCCGACTTTGCGACCGTCACTCTCCTGACCGACCCCATGAATGCTGTCTCCGGACGGGTGGCCGAAACCCGCGAGATAGGGATTGTCCGCTTTTCTCCGGACAAAGGTATGTATTTTGATAACCTTCCCGCCGATAGCGATATCGAACCGAATCATCTCGTCATTTCATCCGGCCTCGGCGGTGTCTATCCGGCCGGTCTTTCGCTGGCTATTGTCGATTCGGTGACGGCCAGTCGCGGCGATATTTTAAAAACGGTCTATCTCAAACCGACCGTGAATTTCTTTAAGATCGATGAATTATACGTACTTACAGGCGGTGAACAATGAGATTTATACCGTACATCCTGTATCTCTTCCTGCTGGCATTGTACCTGACAATACTGAGAGATATCACCTACATCTGTGGCGCCCAGATCGATCTGGCGGTTCTGATGGCGGCTCTTGTGGCGCTCTATAAAAGCGAGATGACAACCTTCTGGTTCGCCGTTTGCATCGCCATTATTTCGGGAACGCCCCTCCTCGACCTGTTGCCCTGGGAAATGATTATACTCGTTATACCCGCCCTGATAGTAAACCAGATCAGCGCCCGAATCAACTTGGAATCACTGACATCAAGGCTGATTCTGGTCGCAGGCTATCTGCTGATCCACCAGGCCGTCCTGACGCTGATTGTGGCCGGGAATGATTTTTTCATCTTGTTATATAAATCCATATTGCCGACGATGGTATATTCACTTGTTATCGGCTGGCTGATTTTTCAGATCCTTGACGGCCGTATAACCTGGAAAAAGACAAAAGCTCTCTTTTAATATGCGGCACCTATCGACATCTACCGATACCCGGGTTAAAATATCGGGCACCCTGGTGACTCTGGCCCTCATGATTATCATCGGGACGCTGTTCTATCATCAGATCCTCCGCTACCGCTTTTTTGCCGAACAGTCGGAAAGCAACCGCATCCGCATTCAGCCCGTTATCCCCAAACGCGGCCTTATCTTCGACCGGAATATGGAAGTCCTTTCTGACAACCGCCTGTCATTCACCGTGTCCCTGGTACCCTTCGAAAGAGTCAAAAACGTAACTGTCCCCAGACTCTCCAAACTCCTGGGTATCGACTCGAGTGAAGTCGAAAAAAGGGCGCGGGCCAACTTTGTCAGCCGCTATATGCCGACCCCGATAAAAAGGGGCCT
Organism: Candidatus Zixiibacteriota bacterium; assembly: GCA_003641425.1. Taxonomy (GTDB): domain Bacteria; phylum Zixibacteria; class MSB-5A5; order GN15; family PGXB01; genus PGXB01. The sequence goes on along the minus strand of QNAH01000223.1, from coordinate 324 downwards.
GGGGATCGATACCGTCTCCATTCTCGAAGAGCAGGGACCGTACTACCCCGGCATAACCTACAGCGCCGAATCTGTCCGGCGATACCCTGACAGCATCTCCGCCGAATCGTTCCTGGGACATGTTGGTGAAGTGTCTCAGGATGAGATCAACTCTGAAAAGAAAAAAGAATACCGCCTGGGAAGTCTGATCGGGAAAAGCGGCATCGAAAAAAAATATGACCTCCTCCTCAGGGGCCTCGAAGGAACCAAATATATCGAGGTATCCGCCAAAGGACAAATTGTCGGCCCGTACGAAGACAACCAGGAAATACCAGCCATTCCCGG
>QNAH01000222.1 GCA_003641425.1 Candidatus Zixiibacteriota bacterium | reverse complement strand
TCGCGGCGGTGGCGGGGATGGTAGCCGGTTCGGTTATGTCACTTGGTGGAGAAAAATAATATGCCTTTGTTCGAATATATTTGTCTGGAATGTAACGATAAGTTTGAGGAACTGGTTTCCTCGGCCGATAAATCGGTAAATTGCCCGAAATGCGGCTCGGAAAAAACCATCAAGCAGTTCTCGACTTTTGCTTCAAACGCGGTCAAAACCGATTCCTGCGGGACCTGCAAACCGACATCAGGTTTTAGCTGAGCTTCATGCAAGTAACAGGCCGGTCGGCCTGTTGGTTTTAGCTGGTTATGAAGAAGCTTCTGCCGATAACATTAATTATTTTGATCTTCATTATCGCCGCCGGTTGCGGTGACGATTACAAAACCCCGTCCGATTTCAAAGACAATGTCGCCTGGCTCGATGCCAAATCGGCCCTGCCGGTTTTCCCCTTCGGCACCAATCCCATTTACATCTGCTTTTATTCCAAGCAGAGTGACCCGTGCACGGCCATGATGGATAATATCTTCTCGAGACCGGAAATCATCAAATACATGAACACCAACTTCACCAGTATCGCCGTTATCCCGGAAGATATAGACTCGGTTCAGTTCCTCGGCCGGTTGTTATCACGGGCCGAACTGCTTCGTGCCCTGAAAGTCGAGGGGCTTCCGTCACATTATTTCTTTGACAAGGCCGGTAAACTGGTCGGGGCGAGAACCGGATATATAAAATTGTATGAATTCAAACAGCTTTTGAAATATATGGCTGAAGGGTATGTCGCCAAGTACGATTTCGGGACATTCCTCTCGATGCCCGATTCTAAAGTCGATACCGTCTATGGTAAATTCTAATCTTTTTTCCTCGCCACCACCGCGATCCGGCCGGTCTTTCTATCCGGCTTGTGAAATCTGAAGGCCCTGTAAAATCCCTTTATCTCGAACCCGGCGCCTTTTAGAAATCTCTTGATATCACTGTTGGGATAGGCTCTTTCGGTATGTTTCTCATCGGTCCGTTCCCAGTGGCGGCCCTTTTTATTGAAAAATACCGCCGTCAGTGTCGCCATCGGTTCGCCTTCGTGCAGTTTGGCTTTCCACACCCAGCCCAGATCATCCCGGACACCCGCATTGGTCATTTTGGCCCAGCCTGCTTTAAGACCATGATATGTATTCATGTCGAAAATAAAATAGCCTTGCGGATTGAGATGCTCGGCCACCCGCGTAAAACACTCTTTTAGATCGGCCTCGCTTAACAGGTAATTCAGACTGTCGTAGTAGCAGGTGGCCATATCGAATTTTTTCAATCGGCGGCTTTTACCTTCCCTGATTGACAGTTTCGGAAGTACCTGATGCACAAAATTGATTTTGAGTCTTTTGCTCCTGGCCTTCTTCCGGGCCGCTTTCAGCATCTCCGGCGAGCTGTCCACCCCCGTCACTTCATAGCCATGCTCGGCGAACATTGTCGCGGCGGTGCCGGTACCACAGCACAATTCGAGAACGCTTCGCGGCTGATATTTGAATTTGCGGAGGATCCGGAAAGTGTAGTCGATCATGTTGACCGCAAATCGATCCATATCCATGCTGTCATAAAACGCCGCCAGATGCTGATATGGTTTTTTTGATTTTGGCATGATACTCCAAAATAAGCCTTCTTTATATTCTTTTCAATATTTAATTATCCGCCATGAGGAATAATGACCCCCCTTGTTTCTTGTTGACAAACAGGTGTTTATACGATTTTCATACAGTCTGAACCGATTTTATCGAATAGCCGTATCTAAAAACAGGTATATCTATCGAAGTAAGGCAGAATATATAGCCGCAGGAAAATAAATAATTACTGATAGAAAGGAGCTGTTATGCCGACAATTTTCTGGTTCTGGATGGCCGCGGCGGTGATATTTCTTATCATTGAGATTACCACGCCCTCTTTGGTTTTCGCCTGTTTTGTGATCGGATGTATCGGTAGCGCCGTAACATCGACCATAACCGATTCATACCTGATCCAGGCGGCCGTGTTTGCCGGTATTTCGATCGTCCTCATTCCGCTCACTCGTCCGCTGGCCCGTAAAATCACCAAACCGTCGCCCCAGCCGACCAATGTCGATGCCATGGTCGGCCGGCCGGGACTGGTCGTTAAAAAAATCGACCCGTCGCTTGATATTGGACAGGTAAGGGTTGACGGCCAGGTATGGCAGGCGGTGGCCGATGAGGCGCTCGATGAAGGCGCCAAAATAAAGGTTGACAAAATAATCGGCGCCCGGGTGTACGTTTCAAAAATAGAAAATTAATATAGACAGGATTTACTGTCGGAAAGGATGGATACAATGGATTTAACTCCTTTTTTCTTCGTCGGAGTCGTAATAATACTGGCCTTTATTCTCGGCGGTATGGCCATCAAGATCATCCGCCCGTACGAAAAAGGCCTGGTGGAACGACTGGGCCGGTACCAGAGAACGCTTGATTCAGGTCTAAACCTGATCCTCCCGTTTTTCGATACGATTCAGAAAATTGATATGCGCGAGATCGTTCTCGATGTTCCGCCGCAGTTGGTTATCACCAAGGATAACGTCGGTGTCGAAGTGGACTGTATCATCTACTGCCAGGTGACCGACCCGGTTCGTTCACGGTACGAGATCTCCAATTATATCTTGGCCTCGACCAAACTGGCCCAGACCAACCTGCGTAACGTCATCGGCGAAATGGAACTCGATCAGTCGCTGTCATCACGTGATGTGATCAATTCCCAGCTTCGCGATGTCCTCGATTCCGCCACCGATAAGTGGGGTGTCAAAGTCAATCGCGTCGAGATCCAGCGGATCGACCCGCCGGTCGATATCACCGAGGCGATGAGCCGCCAGATGAAGGCCGAGCGTTTCAAGCGCGCCAATATTCTCGAGGCCGAGGGCGACAAGCAGGCCGCGATTACGCGCGCCGAGGGCTCCAAGCAGTCGGCTATTCTGGAAGCCGAAGGTCAGGCCGAGGCGGTCAAGAAAAAAGCCGACGCCGAAAAATACCGCCAGGTCACAGTGGCGGATGGTGAAGCCAAGGCGATCCTCAATGTCTTCTCGGCCATTCACGAAGGCAAGCCGGATGAAGAACTGATTACCTTGAAATACCTCGAAATGCTTCCGAAACTGGCCGAGGGTGATGCCAACAAGCTCTTCCTGCCGTATGAAGCCAGCGGGATTATCAGCTCTCTGGCGGCGATGGTGGAAGGGATTAAGGGCGACAAACCCAAAAAGGCGGCAACCGCCCCAACCGCATGACATCGATTTAAATGAAATAAAGCGGGATGTGAATATCCCGCTTTTTTATCTCTTATCCTGTTTACAAGCGTAACTTATTTGGTTACATTATCCCCCGGATAGACGTATGTGATTAACTATGAATAAAGAAAACGATACCGAAATCAGACGCCCCGCTGTAGCCGGCGCTTTTTACCCCGGCGATCCCGTCACCCTGACCAAGATGCTTGCCGAGTTTTTCTCCAAAGCAGAGAAAAAGACTATGGCCGGTCGGCCCATCGCGATAATCGCACCCCATGCCGGTTATATGTACTCCGGCAAAACCGCCTCGATGGCCTATAAACAACTCGAGGGACAGCAGTATGATACTGTTGTCGTGATTTCACCCTCACATACCGTCTTTTTTCCGGGCGCATCGGTTTATGACGGCGACGCCTACCAGACACCGCTGGGCAAAGTGGAAATCGATCATGACCTGTCGCAGAAAATCGGCTCCATCCACCCGTCGGTTTATCTCTCCAACAAGGGGCATACCGGCGGTTCGATCCGGGGCGAGCATGCTCTGGAGGTTCAGCTTCCATTTTTACAGCAGGTCCTCGGCAAATTCAAACTGGTCGCGATCGTTCTTGGCGATCAGGAAGAAGCCACCTGCCGGGCGCTCGGTGAAGTGCTCGCGTCGGCCCTGGGCGGCATAAACAGCCTTATTGTCGCTTCGTCGGATCTGTCCCATTTTCACAACGAAAAAGAGGCCCGCAAACTCGACGGCAATATTCAGAAGGCAGTTGAAAATTATGACCCCGATCGTTTACTGAACGTGCTGATGTCGGGCCGGGGAGAGGCTTGCGGCGGCGGCCCGATAGCCGCGGCCATGATTGCTTCGAAAAAAATGGGCGGCGAAAAAGTCGTCATTACCGATCATTCGACATCCGGCGAGTCCACCGGCGATTTTTCCGAGGTGGTCGGATATCTCTCGGCAATGATTGTTACCAGCAAAACAGCGCCTGTCCGCGACACCGCCATGGGAACACCAATAAAAAAGAGGATCATGACCCTGACCAAAAAAGAAAAAGAATACCTGCTTAAACTGGCCTCCGATTCAATCGTTGCCGCTATGAATAACGAAAAACTCGATATTCCGGAGCCCGACTCCCGCCTGCTGACCGAAAAACGCGGTGCCTTTGTGACCGTAAAAATCAGGAATAACCTTCGCGGATGTATCGGGCTGATCCGCGCCGCCAAACCTCTTTACCTGACCGTCGCCGAAATGGCCCGGGCGGCGGCCTTCGATGATCCGCGTTTCGCCCCGCTCCGCGACGATGAACTGGAGCACATAGACATCGAGATTTCAGCCCTTTCGCCGCTGGTGCGGGTGGAGAATATTGATGAGATCGAGGTCGGTCGCGACGGTTTGATGATTGTTCTCGAGATGCATTCGGGATTATTGCTTCCGCAGGTGGCCGCCGAAAACAACTGGGATAGGGATACTTTCCTTGAACAGACCTGCCTTAAAGCGGGATTGCCGAAAAACAGCTACAAGAATAAAGAGGCGCAGATTTACCGCTTCTCCGCCGACGTCTTTTAAAGTATTATTCCAACAATCCTCGCGCTTTTTCAGCCTGCTGTTATTTTCAACCGGTTTTTATTGTCTGTGGGCGGCAGATGTCCACATCTGCCCCTCTTATTCAAAGCAAGGGAAGGAATCTCCGGTCGAAGATCCCGCCTTTCGCGGGGACTTCTGCCAGTTTCAATCATAGCAAAAGTATGTTGGATTCTTTGAGAATGAGGCCGGGGGAATGAAATAAAGATATATAAGGCAACATGATAAG
>QNAH01000221.1 GCA_003641425.1 Candidatus Zixiibacteriota bacterium | reverse complement strand
CACTGTTATCTGGTACACGGGCGACAGTACAGGTGATTTCATTCAACCTAGTGATATTCTGGCCATGGAAAATTATATGGATACCGGCGGCAACCTGTTCCTGACCGGACAGGGGCTGGCCGGCGAATTGCACAATGAAGATTCGGTTTTCCTCGATGATTATCTTCATGCCCGGTACAATTCCAAGCTGTTCTGGTATGAGCATCAGGGTATCGATGGTTCCCCGATAGGGGATGGTTTCTCCATCAGATATTACAGCGGGGCGAATCAGGTTTTCACTCTTTCGGAGCAGATATTTGTCGAAGGTGACGCAATACCTGCCTTCAGATTCGATATATCCGGCGGCGGCTATTCGGCCCTGAGCTATGATGGTGATTATAAGCTGGTCTTTTTCAGTTGGGGATACGAGGCAATTTTGAATGATTCCCCTCACTATGAAACGCGTGATGAGGTTCTGACAAGAATATTGTTTTTCCTCGATGCTTGGGTCGAACCTCCCTGTGTCGACAGCGACGGTGATGGTTACGGCGATGCTGGACACCCGGAAAATGTATGTATGACTGATAATTGTCCGGATAATTATAACCCATCCCAGGATGATTACGATCTCGACGATATCGGTGACCTATGCGACAATTGTATCTACGAGTCGAATTCGGATCAGGAAGATGGCGATAGCGATGGGGATGGTGATGTATGCGATGATTGCACCGATACCGATGCTGACGGCTTTGGCGATCCTGAGTACAATGCTAACACCTGCGAGGATGATAATTGCGCCGATAAATATAATCCGAGTCAGGAGGATTATGATGCCGATGGAATCGGCGATTCCTGCGATAACTGTATCACCATATATAATCCGGACCAGGCCGATAGTAATGATGATGGTATCGGGGATCTGTGCGAATATATGTGCGGTGATGCCAACGGCAACAGGACCATTAATATACTCGATGTGACATTCATAGTCAATTACCTGTACAAAGGCGGCGTGGCGCCTGATCCGCTTGAAGCCGGTGATGCCGATGGGGGCGGATCGATCAATATACTGGATGTGACATGCATAATTAATTACCTGTATAAGGGCGGTCCGGAACCGGTATGTCCATCGTAAAATTGTTAAAAAACCCCAAAAGGGGGGTATGACAACGGCAAGGGCCATTGTGAGGGCGTGTTATTATACACGCCCTTTTTTGATAGGCAAAATGATATTTAAAATTGACATCCATTTTATGTCGGTCTAAATTGCGTCAAATTCAATTACGAAAGGATAATATATGTTTATAACTCTGCTGGCAGTGACATTTGTAATTTCGTTATTTGTCTCATTCCTGGTTGTTAAAATATTCAACCGTCCTCTGGTAAGTATCCTTGGTAAGATCATCGACGACGAGATCAGCACGGCATGGGTGAAATATTTAAAATACGCTATCTATGTGGTGGGTATCTCGACCGGGGTACGGGTATGGCAGTTAAAGCAGTACATCGAGCCGGTGGCATCCGATAATGCGCCGACAGTACTGCTTGATACCAATCATTGGGTGCTCGAGGTGTACCAGACGATCATCGGCACACTTCAGGGTATTGCATGGCTTCTTCTGGTTTTCTTTGTATTTGCCATGATAGCGTATGTGATAGTGCGGGTGAAGAAGAGGTAGGTCAAATAATATTGAGATTAAAAAACGGCGGGGCTTTTTTAAACCCGCCGTTTTCCTTTATAGAAATAATTGACAACAACTTATTTCTTCTTCCTCATCCCCATCTTGCGGGTGTAGGTCAATAAGCCGCCGAGTTTCAACAACTCCTTCTGGCGGTCGGTGAGGCGGGCCTCGGTTTCAAAACTGAAGTCTCTTGTTTTGTTTTTTACCGTGAATGTCGCCTTAGCCACCGACTCGATACAGTTTTCGATCACCATCTCATCACCTTGCTCGACATGATCATAATGTTCCTTATTCTTGAAGGTCAACGGCAGGAGACCGAAATTGACCAGGTTGGAGTGGTGTATCCGTGCAAATGATTTGGCGATAACTCCTTTGACACCGAGATACATCGGAGCCAGCGCGGCATGTTCGCGCGAGGAACCCTGCCCGTAATTTTCACCACCGACAATAAAGCCGCCGCCTTTGGCTTTGGCGCGGGCGGAAAATTCCGGGTCAAGGCGATGATAAACGTACTCGGATATTTTCGGGATATTCGAGCGGTAAGCCAGGATCTCGGCCGCGGCGGGCATGATATGATCGGTCGAAATATCATCCTCGACTTTAATAAGCACTTCCCCGGCGACAGTATCTTTCAGGACGTCTTTCGGGTCGGCCGGGACAATATTGTCACCGCGGCGAATCTTAAGCTTTTTAGCACCAGCTTCCGATGCCGGAGGAATCAGGTTGGGATTGTCCTGGCGAATTTTGGGAGGTAACTCCGATGAGGGGGCGTCGATAGCGAGAGTCCTCGGGTCGGTTAATACACCGGTGATGGCTGTCGCGGCGGCTGTTTCCGGGCTGGCCAGGTAAACAAGATCATTTTTGTAACCGGAACGTCCGCGAAAATTACGGTTAACCGCCCGCAGAGACCGTGAGCCGGGCGCCGGGACATGCCCCGACCCGATACAGGCGCCGCAGGTCGGTTCGGCGACATTGACACCGGCCTTGAGAAGATCCTCAAGATAACCTTCCTCGGCTAATTGTTCCAAAGCCATCCTGCTGGCGGGATGGATGAAAAAATTGACATCAGGGTGTACCTGACGGCCCTTCATTATTTTTGCCACCGCCTTAAGATCGGCATAGGCCCCGTTGGTGCATGACCCGACCATCACCTGTTCTATTTTGACTTTATCCGCTTCGCTTACCGGGATTACTTTATCTGGAAGCGAGGGCTGGGCCACCATCGGTTCTATTTTTGAAAGATCAAGTTCGATGCGTTCGTCATATTCGGCATCATCATCGGGAAGTATCTCGCGCCAGTCATCGGGACGACCGGTAATCTCGAAATAATGCCGGGTGATCTCATCGGACGGGAAAATAGACGAAGTAGCTCCCATCTCGGTACCCATATTTGTGATTGTGACCCTTTGCTGGACATTCAGTGATTTAAGTCCCGGACCGGTGTATTCGAATATTTTTCCGAAACCGCCGCGCACCGTGACCCGCCGGAGCATCTCGAGAACAACATCTTTGGCCGTCGACCACGGTTTGAGTTTTCCGGTGAGATGCACGTTGACTATTCTGGGCATAACAAAATTATAACCGCCCCCGCCCATGGCCACGGCAACATCGAGTCCGCCGGCACCGATAGCAAGGACGCCTATACCGCCGTTATGCGGGGTGTGACTGTCGGCACCGACCGCGGTGGTGCCGGGAACCGCAAAATGCTCCTGGTGAATCTGATGACCGATTCCATTGGCCGGCTTGGAAAACCAGACCCCGAATTTTTTGGCGGCCGACTGCAGATAAAGATGATCTTCCATGTTTTCCGGCTTGATCTGCAAAACATTGTGGTCGGCATAACAGACAGCGACATCGGCGCCGATACGGTCGAGTCCGATAACCTCGAAATGCAGAAAGACTTGTGTGCCGGTAATATCCTGGATCAGAACATGATCGATGTCGATGGCGATTTCATTGCCCGGTTTGATCTCACCGGAGATGAGATGTTGTTTGATTATTTTATGTGTTAATGATTTGCCCATTTTCTCCTCGAGAATTGATCTAATAGATTTCCAACTGAATGCAAGAAAATATACAAGTTTTTACAATTATACGGAAGAAGATCGTTATCAACTAACGATTTCGCTGGCAGTTGGGGCAGAAGTGAGCCGAGCGGGATCCAATTTTTTCTCGACGAAGAGCGGTTCCGCAGCGAATGCAGGGCTCGCCCTCGCGGCCGTAAACGTTAAGATATTTCTGGAACCCGCCGGGACGGCCATTGACGCCGGCATAACTATCAACCGAGGTCCCCATCAATCTGATCGCTTTTCGCAGCATTTTTTGAATATGGCCGTGGAGCTCGGCAAGTTTTGGTTTGGAGATGCTATCGGTCAGGCGGCGCGGGTGGAGGCGGCTCAGGTACAGAGTCTCGTCGGTATAAATATTCCCCAGCCCGGCGATAAATGTCTGATCCAGCAGAGCCGGTTTTATCATGCGCCTTTTTGACTTGAAGAGTTCCATGAATTCGTCGGATTTGATTTCGAGCGGCTCAGGGCCGAGTTCTACCAATCCTTTCTGGCTCATAACTTGATCGGTTTTGAACAGCCGCACCCGTCCGAATCGCCGATAATCGTTGAAGCGAAGATGATGCGAATTGTCTTTCAGTGTGAAAATCAAAAGATCATGTTTGTCGATCTTGTTTTTTGATGGCATGAAATAAAGATGTCCGGTCATTTTCAGGTGCACCCAGAGAGTCAGATTACCAATGAGATCGATAAGGATATTTTTGCCGCGTCTCCGAACATTCAGAAAGACTTTGCCGTGGAGAGTTTTTTGCCACCCCGGCGGATTGTCACGGTCGATCTTGGGAGAATCTATGGATACCGATGAAATTGTCTTATTGAGGATCGTCTGCCGCAGGCCGCGGACAACGGTTTCGACTTCGGGAAGCTCGGGCATTATTAAAGTAATCCGTCGGATTAGCCGGTTTTTAGTCTTTGATCAGTTTTTTTAGCTTGGCGATTATCTCGTTAACATCATGACCATGCAAAGCCGCACCCATCTCGAGAGTCTCCATTTTCATCGATGGGCACTCGAAACATCCGCCGTGGAAATACTTCTTTATAACGGAACCGGCATCGGGGATATTTGAGATAATTTCACCGATGGTAGTATCTTTGGTTAAATTTATCATTGTCTCTCCCTCCAACTAGGGGATATTTATGCCTTCTATCCCGGCTTCCAGCAATACACCGGAGCCATGGGCAGTCTCATATTTGACAAGCCCTATATTTCTTGCAAACCACCAGGCACTTTCGCCGGTGAGAATCATTGTTGACGCGTATTCAGGTGATGAATATATCATTCCGATCTTTATACAGTCAGCAAAAGTGCCGGCCGGCGTCGTTACAGATTCATGCCCCAGCACCTCATACCCGACCATCACGCGCGTGT
>QNAH01000220.1 GCA_003641425.1 Candidatus Zixiibacteriota bacterium | reverse complement strand
TGCGGAACGTTTCCGGACACCGGTTGTTGTTCTTACCGACGAGGTTCTCGGGCACATGAGAGAGATGATGGAGATCCCGGAACCCGGGGAAATCAACGTCATCAGGCGCCACAAACCCGACGTACCTCATGACTGGTATAAACATTTTGAGATAACTCCCAGTTTCGTCAGCTCGATGGCGTCATTTGGCGAAGGTTATCGCTATAATGTCACCGGTCTGATTCACGATCAGGAAGGTTTCCCGACTGCCAACCCCGTCGAGATCAAAGAGAAGCTGGACAAATTGCGGCTGAAGATAGATCGTTTTGCTGACGAGATTTATAAGATCCGCACCGATATGATGGATGATGCTCATATAGCCATCCTCTCTTTCGGCACCGTTTCACGGTCGGCGCGCCAGGCCATAAAGATGGCTCGCGATAAAAGAATCAAGATCGGCGCCATACAGCTGTTGACCCTCTGGCCGTTCCCGGATGCCAAGCTTCGCGAGATGCTTAGCGGCGTCCGTAAGGTCATCGTCGCCGAGCTCAATATGGGGCAGCTTGTCAACGAGGTGAAACGGATTGCCCCGCGTCATACCGAGGTGCATGAATTACAGCGGTATGACGGCGAGGTCATGGCCCCGCAGCAGATACTTGATAAGATAAGAGAGGTGAAGTGATGGATAAAATAGCCCATGGTTCCGATGTTACACATCACTATCTGAGACCAAAAAAGAAGTTCCCTAATGTTTGGTGTGCCGGATGCGGTAATGGTATTGTCATGGGAGCATTGATCCGCTCCATCGATCGCCTGAATCTCGATAAGGATAAGGTCGTGGTGGTATCCGGGATCGGCTGTTCCAGTCGTATGCCGGTCTATCTCGATTTCAATACTCTGCACACGACCCACGGCCGGGCGCTGGCTTTTGCCACCGGTGTAAAAGTCGCCAAACCGGATCTTAAAGTGATAGTGATTACAGGGGACGGTGATGCTCTTGCCATCGGCGGGAATCATTTCATTCACGCCTGCCGCAGGAATATCGATATCACCACCATCCTCATCAATAATAAAATATATGGAATGACAGGCGGCCAGTTTGCCCCGACAACACCGGGTGGATCGTTTGCGACGACGGCGCCCTATGGCAATTATGAAAAACAGTTTGATGCCGTTAAGCTTGCCATCGGATCCGGTGCCTCGTACGTGTCACGCGGGACTGTCTATCATGTTCAGCAGCTCGAGAAACTTATCGAGGGCGGCTTGAACAAGCGCGGTTTCTCGCTGGTCGATGTATATTCCAACTGTCATACTTATTACGGCCGTTTCAATAAGGAAGGCGATGCCGTCAAAATGCTCGAATGGTTCAAAAAACATGCCATGCCGATCGAGGCTGCCAGAAAACTGCCGCCCGAAAAAATGGTGGATAAATTCGTAACCGGTTTGATACACGAAACCGATGCCACCGAATTCTGCCAGGAGTACGATATGTTGCTCGACCGTCTGGGCGTAAAGAAGGAGGTTGCGAAATGAGTGCGCCAGGCTCCAAAAAGAATGGCAAGAAAAATGTCGATGATCGCTATGAAATCCGGCTCTCCGGATCCGGCGGACAGGGACTGATCCTGGCAGGCGTTATCCTTGCAACTGCCATCGGTGTCGGCGACGGTAAGAACGCCGTGCAGAGTCAGTCATACGGCCCCGAGGCACGCGGCGGCGCCAGCCGGGCCGATGTCGTTGTCTCATCAGGGGAAATTTATTATCCCAAGACGATGAAACTGGATATGCTTCTGGCTCTGACTCAGGAAGCCTGCGATAAGTATTATCCCGATATGAAGGAAGGCGGGATACTGATCGTCGATTCGAATCTGGTGACACAGGTCCCGACCAAAAATTATCATGGTTTTCCTTTTGTCCGTCTGGCCCGCGAGGAAATCGGTCATGCTATGGTGGCCAATGTCATCGCTCTCGGTGCCATTGCCGAACTGACCGGTATCGTTTCGAAAGCATCGCTTAAAGAAGCGGTCCTGGCCCGGGCCCCGCGGGGGACTGAAGACAAAAACAAAAAGGCGCTGGAACTTGGCTTCAGTATCGCCAAAAAGGCCAAAGGCGCTCGTTCCTGACAGGGGAAAATCGATTGGAAAGAACACTTCTGATTATTAAGCCTGATGCCGTCGATAGGAAACTGGTCGGTCATGTAATCGGACGGCTGGAAAAGGCCGGTTTTAAAATCCTCGCTATGAGGATGGAAAAACTGACCGAAGAAAAAGCGCGGGAATTCTATGCCGTGCACAGGGAACGGCCTTTCTATAATGACCTTGTAAAATATATGACGTCGGGACCGGTGATCCCGATTCTGCTTGAAAAGGAAAATGCCGTTACGGGATTGCGGGAACTGATCGGTGCGACCGACCCCGCTAAAGCGGCCTGCGGGACACTGCGGCAGGAAATCGCACTCGATGTGCAGAGCAATTCGGTGCACGCATCGGATGCGCCGGAAACGGCCGCAGTGGAAACGGTATTTTTCTTTGGATAGGCGGAATGATTATTTCAATCAATTACGGCGATCAAAAACTTGATTTAACACTGCCGGATTATGTGCATCTGGACGAGTTCAGGCACGATCCGGCAGGAAAAACAATGGATTTCGAGGCGTTTGTGGTGTCGCTTGATTCTGCCTCCGTAAAACCGTTTAACATCGAGGATGCCGATTTATATGTGCTGAATGATGCCTATCGCATGACACCATCGGCGCGGATCCTCGATTGGCTGGATAAGGCCGGACGACTGAATATGCGTGCCGGATTCCTGGTCGCAACCGGGAGTCACCGGCGGCCGAATGATAATGAACTGAGGAAAATATTCGGCGGCCTGTATGAGCGTATTCAACCGCGTATCATAGTGCATGATGCCCGGGATCACGAAAGCATGATCGAGGTCGGAAATGACGATGACGGACAACCGGTGTATCTGAATCGTCGGCTGGTCAGGGCCGAAAAAGTGGTTGTCATTAGCTCCGTTGAACCGCACTATTTCGCCGGTTTTACCGGTGGCCGAAAATCTATCTTTCCCGGTTTGTGCGATCTCGAAACGACCGTTCGAAATCACAATCGCGCCGTTTCTTTCAGGGCGGCGCCGATGAAACTGGACGGTAATCCGGTGGAAGAGAATCTGCGGTTTTTAATGAACCTGTTTGATCATAAGAAAGTGTTTTCGATTCAACTGGTGCTGGCCGGTGAAAATAATATTCAGGCGGTTTTCGCCGGTGATTTGCAGGATACATTTAGAGGCGCCTGTGAACTGGCCGAAAGGATATACGGCAGGAAAATCTCCGACAGGTACGATCTGGTTCTGGCCGAGGCTCGGCCGCCGCTGGATACCAACCTCTACCAGCTCCAGAAGTCACTCGAAAATTGCCAGGGGGCGGTGATCGATGATGGCACAGTCGTGCTTTTTTCCAAATGCCGCGAGGGGATCGGGTCGGAAGATTTTTACCGCCTGGCCGAAAGCTGGATACCCTCGGAAAACGATATGCCCGAGGGTAAAAGCTCTTTCGGGCGTCACAAACTTTACCGGGTAAATAAAATCGGCCAAAGAATAAACGTATACCTTTATTCCGAACTCGATGACGGTGTCGCGGAAAAAGTTTACTTTAAATCCATCCGCGACCCGCAGAAACTTATAGACAAATTGACTGAAGGTGAAAGTAAATTCCGGGCTGCTCTGGTGCGTGACTCCGGGCAAGCCGTCCTTGCAAACTAACTTAGCCAAGGTATAAATTTATAACCTGAGGAGGAGTAATGAACAAAAAGATTGCAGTTATCGGGGCCGGTAATGTGGGCGCTTCCTGCGCGCAGTATCTGGCCGAGGCCAATCTGGGCGATATCGTCATGATTGATATCATCGAGGGTTTCCCGCAGGGTAAAGCGCTCGATCTCACCCAGGCCGGGCCGGTCCGGGGTTACAACTGTATGGTAACCGGAAGCAACAATTACAAGGACATCAAAGGCGCCGATCTGGTCATTATGACTGCCGGAATGCCGCGTAAACCAGGCATGTCCCGCGAAGATCTTCTTGCCATGAACGCCGACATCGTCGGCGCCGCGGCCAAGAACATTAAAAAGTATGCGCCTAAATCATTCGTCATCGTGGTTTCCAATCCGCTCGACATTATGACCTATCACATGATGAAAGTTACCGGGTTTTCGACCAACCGTATCTGCGGCCAGGCCGGTATTCTGGATTCGACCCGATTCCGTGCCTTTGTGGCGATGGAACTGGGTGTGGCAATGACCGAGGTCCATGCTATGGTCATGGGCGGCCACGGCGATACAATGGTCCCGCTTCCGCGTTACACCACCGTCGGCGGAATCCCGATCAAGGAACTCATCAGCGCCAAACGTATCAAAGAGATCTCCGAGCGCACTCGTTTGGGCGGCGGCGAAATCGTTAAACTGCTCAAGAAGGGTTCGGCTTACTATGCCCCGGCGGCGGCATCGGTCGATATGGCCCGCGCCATTCTCTGCGACGAAAAACGCGTCTTCCCGTGCTCGGCCTACCTGACCGGACAGTACGGCATCAAAGACATTTACATCGGCGTCCCGATCGTGCTCGGCGGCAACGGTGTCGAGAAGGTTTTGGAACTCAAGCTCAACGCTTCCGAATCCAAAGCCCTTAAAGCATCGGCCGTGAATTACCGGGGCGTTCTTAAAGAAATAGGATATTAATGGAGGAATAACGTGCCACCTAAATTCAAACATATTCAGATTCCGAAGGATGGCAAGAGAATCACGATCAAGAATAAGAAGCTGGTTGTCCCCAACAAGCCGATTATTCCGGTCATTGAGGGCGATGGTATCGGCCGCGATATCATGAAAGCCACCCGGCGGGTGGTCGATGCCGCCGTTGAGAAAGCCTACAAGGGCCGGAAAAAAATCGTCTGGATGGATGTCTATGCCGGCGAAAGCGCATGGGCCAAATACAAAGAATGGCTTCCGCAGGAAACCTTCGACGCCATCAAGTACTACTATGTGGCGCTCAAGGGCCCGCTGACCACCCCGGTCGGCGGCGGTTTCCGTTCGCTCAATGTGACCCTGCGCCAGGTGCTCAATCTTTATGCCTGTGTCCG
>QNAH01000219.1 GCA_003641425.1 Candidatus Zixiibacteriota bacterium | reverse complement strand
TACGGTGTCGCCGCTCTTGATACGGTCACGACGCTGGCATATTTTCAGGGAGATATTTATCTCGGGTCGCCGGAGGGGGTATTCCGGCTGAATTACTCTTCGACCGACACATCGATGACCGCTCTCGATATTTCCCCGGTTATGAATGTCAAAACCATGACTGTCGAGGGTGATTTGCTGTATGTGTACGGTGACGGCGGTTATTTCACATATAACGGTAGCAACGTTGAATGGGGCGGTACGACCGGTATTCCGGATGATTCATTTACATCCGGTCTTATGCATGATGGCGTACACTGGATCGGTAGTTCGGAATCAGGGTTGTACTATCAATCGGGCAATGAATACATAAAATTCGAGGACGGCGGCCTTCCCGGCAATCAGGTGACCGCGCTGGCGAGTGACAGCGGCGGCAATGTAATCGGCGGATTCAATCGCGACGGTTTGGCCATGTTTGATGGCAATGACTGGAGCACGCTTGATTTCGATTATTCCCGTGACGGCATTATGGATATTCTCTGTGATGCAAACAACAATATCTGGGTCGGGACCTGGGGTGACGGAATCAGCATGATAGCCAAAGATACAACAATCATGTTCAAGGAAGATAATTCATCGTTGCATGGCGTTGTCGATCTGTACACATATGTTGTCGTCAATGGAATGGATATGACATCGCATTATATTTTTATGTTAAATTTCGGGGGGCGTGATAACAGCCCGGTGCATGTTGTCGATTTTAACGATATTTCCCGCTGGCAATCGTTTGGAACGGCGGATGGCCTGACCGATATCTATCCGAATTCAATAGCCTGTTATGATGATGTTTTCGTGGTGGGTTCGGGTGATAAGGGTATTTTTTATTATTATTTCGGACCGGATCCTTTTGACAAAGCGGATGATTCGATAATCGTCCTTCGCGAGAGCAATAGCTGGCTGGGTTCGGATGAAGTACGGACGGTTGCCTACGATCAACAGGGGACATTGTGGGTGGGAACCAGATTTGGTCTTTCACAATATGATGTCGGAATCGATCGCTTTGTCAATGTTTCGCTTCCACTCGGATTCGGACCTGATGTATGGAAACTGGCGTTTGACCGCCGAGGGAATATATGGATGGGTGCGCTAAACGGTCTGGCGAGATACGGAGCCGGTTCCGGGAGCATCGATATCTATACCACTTTGAATTCGGGATTATTGGATAATGATATTGATGCCCTGGTTATCAACCCGGCCACAAACGATCTCTGGGTCGGGACCTCGCTGGGGATTTCGCAACTGAAATCGACAATCGGCACTCCGACCGGGAATATCGAAGATGTGATAGCGTTCCCGAATCCGTTCGTTATTCGCGAGGGGAATGAGGTTCTTTCGTTCAATTATAACGGCAACGCCACGGTGCGGATATACACGGTGAGCGGTGAACTGGTCAGGGAAACCGATATCAATATTCCCTGGGACGGAAAAAATCAGCGGAATGAAAATGTGGCGCCGGGCGTTTACCTGTTTCTCCTGACAGATGAGAACGGCTCGGTGGGACGAGGCAAAATCTTGTTGATCAGACAATAATGTCACTAAAGATTTTTTCAGCAGACAATCTCCCCCAAAGAGAATGGTCGCATTTGACCAATAATTGTGTATATGTTTCTCCGGAGTTTGCATCGGTATGGCGGACGATGGGGGGAAGAGAGGTTTTTCTGACGCATGAGACTGATGATGGATTCCTGGCCGGTATGGCCGGTATCATTTTCGGCGGCCGCCTGATGCCGAGGTTCCAGTCGATGCCGGACGGCCTGCCGGGGGGCGTTTTCAGTTCGCTGGAATGCACGCCGGAGCAGAGAGATGATTTTTTCAGATCATTCGTATCGTGGATGAGATCCAGCCGTATGATACGAGCCGATATCAACAATCCGCCCGATATATTCAATATGGTTCCATTCGGACGTCAGGAGACGATGTCTCATATAATCGATCTGAAAGGCGAGACATATTCACCGCCCCGGCGGGAGGTGCGGAAGCAGATCCGGGCCGCCAGACGTCGCGAGGCCCGGGTGACGATGATGAATGATGAGAAGTATTTGAAACGTTTTTACGAACTGGTCATCGCCACGGAAAAACGTCATGACCAGGCGCCCCGTTACACGCCGGAATTTTTTGCCGAGCTTTTGAAGGTATCGATCAATGATAAGCGAATACGATGGTTTATCGCTCTGGTCGATGAGAAGATTATCGGGTACCATATATGTTTTGTCGCCAAAACCGAGCTTATGACATGGCAGTACTATTCGGATAAAAAATTTACACGATTAAAACCGGGTTACCTGCTCCTTGATAATATTATAAATTATGCGCTGGATAACAATCTCAAGACGATCAATATGGGTTATTCACCGCCGGGGGCCGATTCTCTGGTGAATTTCAAGGAACGCTGGGGCGGCCGCGAGCAGAAAATATCATACTACACCTATTTCAATCCGATGGGCAAATTGATCTACAAGTGGAGGTCGAAGTGAGAGTGCTGCTTCTGGCCGACGGGCGCTCGGTGCACACTGTGCGCTATCAGCGCGAGTTAAAACGGCAGGGTGTCGAAATAATCCTGGCCTCTCTCGAACGCGGCGAAACGGTGGATGTCCAGTTAAAAAAAAAGTCGGTCAGCAACAGTCTCAACTATTTTTTTGTCAATCGTGAGATCTCCGAACTGGTCAGGAAAACTGATCCCGACCTGGTCAATCCTCATTTTGCCTCCGGCTACGGTTTCTCGACGGCGGTATCGAGGGCGGGAAAGAATCGGCCGGTCATACTTCACTGTCTGGGATCGGATATACTCGTTTCTCCAAAGAAATCGGTAGCGCATAAACGTAAAGTTATCTTTGCACTATCGAAAGCCTCGCATATATTGGTTGATTCAAATTTCCTGGCGGGAAAAGTCTCCGAATTATACAAATCGGCCAATATCGATGTTATTCCCTGGGGTGTGGAACAGGAAATACTTGATCTTTATGACAGCAAAGCAAAAACTGAAACTGCTATTGCGGAACCGCTGAAAGTGCTTGTACCCAGGCCGCATAATCCAGTCTATAATAATCTTTTTATAATAGAAGCTTTAAAAGAATTAATCAACAAGGGGAGGCTGTCACTCTTTTTCCCAAACTGGGGTGATGACCGCGATAAATTCAAGGCGGAAGTCTCGCGGCTGTGCCCGAATGGCGGTGTCGAATATTATGATTTCAAGCCCCGTGATGAGTATATTTCATTTCTGGGGCAATTCGATATTTATCTGTCGGCGGCATACTCGGATTCCTCGCCCGCCTCCCTGATCGAAGCGATGGCGGCAGGGCTGTATCCGGTTGCCGCCGATATACCCGGAGTGCGCGAGTGGCTGGACGGGAGCAACGGGGTTTTATATCCTCCGAATGACAGGGGTGCACTGGCTGACGTGTTTAAGAAGGCCATGGCCCGGCCGGATGATCTGGCGGGAATTTTGTCTGCTAATCATGAACGGGTGAAGGCCACGGCCGTCATTTCTGATAATATCAAAAAGACGATTGAAATAATGGAGCGGTTGATTTCCGGTGAGCGCCGATAAGAACATATTGCTGATCGCGTATTATTTTCCGCCGCTCGGGATGGGTGGGGTCGGAAGGTCGTATGCGCTATTCCGTCATCTGCCGAATCACGGGTACAGGGCTACGATTCTCACTGTAAAAAATATAGTCTATCCCGAGTATGATCATACCAGGCTTGAGGGAAGCGATGAAGAAAATATAATCCGGACAGGTTCTTACGATCCGTCGCGGCTTATGTATTTAGCCGGGTTAAGAAAAAAAGCAGTATCCGGCGGTGCGCAATTTTCCGCACCGCGGTGTTATTTCCCCGACTCGAAGCGGGGATGGGTTGGCCCGGCGTATCGCGCGGCAATGCGAATTTTATCGACCAGGGACTATGCCGCCGTTATTTCAACCTCGCCGCCGCCTTCGGCGCATCTTGTGGGCCTCAAAATAAAGGCAAAAACAGGTCTGCCGTGGATTGCCGATTTCCGCGATCTCTGGTTTTCTCTGCCGATTGAAAAGTTGTACCGTACATCGATACAGAGAAATTACGCCGAAAATCTTAAGCGTAAAATAGTCGATACGGCCGATGAAATTGTCGGGGTCAATGAGAGTATTGTAAAATATCTGGGGCGCGGGCGGAAAATCACCAACGGCGCCGAGATAAAAACCGCGCAACTCTGGCGGAAGATAAAATCCGGTTCAAAAGAAAAATTGGTGATCGGTGTCCTGGGGACCATCAACGAGCTTTGTCCGATAGAGCCCCTTTTCAGGGCGGTCGCATCGGTTGCTGGGAATAATAAAGTGACAGCGGATAAAATTTCGATAGTGCATGTCGGCGGTTATGATAGAACAATGATGACATCTTTGATAAAAAAATACGATCTGCAGAATATTGTCTCGTTGAAAGGGTATTTGCCGAAAGAGGAAGCCATAGCGGCGCTGTCGTGGAGCGATTTGCTGTATTTTTCTGTTGCGGCGGTCGATTGGTATCATATTCTGCCGGGCAGGATATTCGATTACCTGATGTCGGCAAAACCGATCATCGGTGTCGTGCCTTCAGGTTCCGATGCCGAGTCTTTACTCAGGGAATACAATAACGGTGTTGTCGTGACAGAACCGGATAGTGAGATGATTGCGTCATATATTCTCGGCCGGCTGGACACATCAAATGAAAAAGATGATGTTATGCCGGATCAAGACCGGGACTATGAAAAATATTCGACCGGATATGTGGCGAAAAGATACGCGGAAATTCTCGACGGTGTTATTCGATGACGGAAAACAAAACTGAAATATCGATTGTGCTGATCAGCTATAACGGCCGGGAATTTATTGAAGACTGTCTTCGGACGACCGTTGAATCACTGGGAAATACTTCCCCGGAAATAATCGTTGTCGATAATGCCTCGGGCGACGGCACCACGGAAATCATCGAAAGCAAATTCCCGCAGGCGCGAATTATAAAAAACAAAACCAATCTCGGTTTTGCGCGGGCGGTCAACCAGGGGCTGGAAGCCGCATCAGGGGAGTATATACTGCTTTTGAACCAGGACACCC
>QNAH01000218.1 GCA_003641425.1 Candidatus Zixiibacteriota bacterium | reverse complement strand
GCCTGCGATTGGTCACGGCCATTGTCATGGAAATCAGCGAAGAATGGGAGACTAATAGAATCTATCTCAACATGGAGTCAGAATGACCCAAAACCCTTTTTACAGAAAAATTGTTGCGTTATCTATTCCCAGGCTCCAACGGCATTTATACCAAATAAAGAATCATGCTTTAAATTCCATTGCCAAGTCCACTTGGGATCATTCGGCTCAATAAAAGAATGCGATTGAAAATCGCCGTTTTTTACTACCTCAAGAATATCAACATTACCGGTCAGACTATTGAATGCGTTGTCCCTTGAAATCGAATTTGGAAAAACTACCCTGAAATATCCATCCATGCGCGGTTTAAGAACGGTATCACCAAACTCATTAATCGCAAAGCTATCCGAGGGATTATTATAACTAAAGGCTCGCTTAATATGAGTCATGTTTGAATTGTCCAAAATATTACCGCTTATGCTGGATTTCAGAGAAATTATCTCTTTTCCAGCGGAGTCTGTGCCGGGAGGCATGACAACAACGGTATCATTGAATCTGACTATCAACTCCCTATTAATGTCATTAATGTCTTGGGAAAATATCATTGGTGAGATTGACAAAAATAAAACAAGGGTTATACCTGATAACAACATTATAATTCTGAACATAGTATTTCTCCTGGGATAAAATAAATAATAGTCAATAAGATATTAATTGTTCAGGATAAGGGGATATTACAGGCTGTCGGGATATGCCAGCTCGGAGCAGTCGGTCAAAATACGATTATTTGACCCATCGGCATTCATAATACGAATAACACCCCCATAAGGGTCACTACTATAGGCGCAATAAACAATCTGCTGACCATTGGGCGACCAGCAGGGATAGACACCTCTATGGGCTGTCAGAGTTTTAATATTATCACCATTAGCCGATATGGTGCGTATATAATCGTCAATTGCAAAGGCTATCGTCTTGCCATCTGGAGAAACATCTGGATAATAATATGTTATATATGGGTCATGCCTTTTCCATTTATAAATAATTCGTTCAGTGGAATCTGGGATGAAAAAAAATACCATTTTAGCAGAGTCGGGCCCGATTGAGATTTCATAGAACAAACTGTCACCCAAAGAAAAATCGAAATGACTTGCATGTCTTGAGATCAAAGATTTATTTTGTCCGTATTTATTCATAATCCATATTCCCGTACTATCATTGTTCGAATGCATTCTATAATATGCGATAATCGAATCGGAATACGACCAGGAGCATGAAGGAGAGTCACCCGTAAAAGTTAATTGAGTCAGGCTGTCACCATTAGCCTTTACCTTATAGACATTCCAGCCCAAGGTCGTAAATGCCAGCCATTCACTATCAGGTGACCAGTTGATATCGACAATTCTCCCAAAGTTCTCGGAATTGGGGAACTTACGCAAATCGGATCCATCGGGTCTAATCAAGCACAGATTCCAGGGGACAATGGCAGGATCACCAATCCATCGAATGGCGATCCATTCCCCATCTGGTGACCATGCCGGAAAAGCGTAAGCGGCCTCATCTTCATTAAAATCGTTTATCTTAACCGGATTGTCGCAGTTCCACAGTATTAATACAGATATAATTATCGGATATAAATATTTTAGCCGACCGGATGCCACGAAATTGCCGAATTCCAAAATAACCTCCTTATCCTTAAATATAATGACAATCTCCGCAAATCGAATGTTTAATATCACCTCCCTTATCTTATGGTTTTACAATAACAGACCCTGAGATAAATAGCTGACCACCCCCTTCCGGGCATAATTGTTCCGTTGCCGGGCAGACGGCGACTGTCCGGACAGATAGGCTTTCTCCCGCGCGTCCGATCCCTGCCGCTTTTATTCGGGCAGGGCATGACGCGGCCCTTGTTTTGTTCCCGCAGGGGGTGGTTGTGTTATATTTTGGATGTCTAAAGGGAAATATCCCGCCCTGATGTCCGTCCGTAAATGTAGACGTGTTAAGCGCCATTTGTGTTTGAATATATTTTATACTGTCCTTCCTCCTTTTCCTCCGTCTCTCTAATTTGCAGCCAGTCTTGCGGTTATAAAGGCTCAACTGATTTTCCCTTGAACCGATATACTTATTATGGTATCTTATCTGACAGAACTGTCCGAAGGATTAATATTGTCGAAAGCCAGGGAAAGGCTGATCGAATCATGAAACAGGAATATGTCACCAACGCGCTGTTCCTTCTTATCGCGGCCGCGTTTTTCTATCTGTTCTACCGGATCATGATTCCATTTTTCACGCCGATCGCATGGGCCGGTATTCTTGTGATTGTATTCTATCCGCTGTATACGCGGCTGAGGAAAAAAATGAAATCGCCGGGGGTAGCTTCGCTTGTTACGTGCATTATCGTCTTCTTCATCATTATCGGTCCGGCACTTTATATAATGGCCTCGCTGGTGCAGGAAGCGGCGACAGCGGTGCAGAAACTTAACGATGCTTACCAGAGTGGTGAACTTAATGCGCTGTTGTCGTTCAATATCCCGTTTATGGATTTGATAAAAAGTAAACTGGCCGATTATCCGCAGTTGGCCGATGTCGATTTCCAATCGATCATCCGTAATGCGGTTGCTACCGTCACCAAGGCGATCGGTTCCCAGGCAACCACCGCTATCGCCAATATTACCCTGACCATCGCCTATTTTATCCTGATGCTGTTTGCTATGTTCTTTTTCTTCCGGGACGGCGATCGAATTGTCGCTTTCCTCAAAAGGATCACACCGCTGGAATCGGAACAGATATCGCTGATGTATTCGCACCTGCGTGAGGTGATCGAGGGGATGATGTACGGCGGCGTGGTGATCGCGTTGATCCAGGGTTTTCTGGGCGGGATACTTTTCTGGATCATGGGAATATCATCGCCGGTGCTGTGGGGTTCGGTGATGGCGCTTCTGGCTTTCGTACCGATACTGGGACCATTTTTGATATACATCCCCGCCGGCGTCATCATGATCCTGTCCGGATCGCCGGTGAAAGGTATCATCATTATAATTATCGGTACAGTTGTGGTCAGCCAGATCGACAATTTTCTGCGCCCCATCCTGTTCAAGGGCAAGACACAAACACACACCCTGATGTTGTTCTTCTCGATCATGGGTGGAATCGCCATGTTCGGTCTGCTCGGTGTTGTCCTGGGGCCGTTCATTGCGGCTGTTTTCCTGGGGCTTCTTAAAATGTTCGAGTTGCAACTGCACCCGGAAATTCAGGCCGAAATGATCAGTACATCAAAAAAAGTCGCGGACAATTCCGAAGATTTATAATAATCACCCGACAACTGAAATTTTATGTACAAATTTATACAGTTAATCTTTGTACGTTCAATGTTTCTTATCCCCAACGAAGAATATTCCTTGGATAAAATGGATATCTACACTATCTGTATGAATTAACCTGGTACCTGCCATCGCCGTTATTGACATAGAATAACCTCACTGCAAAAAGTATATAAGATTACAGCAGGATTATGCTGCTTGATAAAGCAGACACCTGGCGTTTGAGAATCTATAGGTTTGATTATGGGGGGCTTGAAAGGCTGGCGATGATGAAAAAGATAAAGTTAATTCTTCTGTTTGCCTGGCTGATATTGGCCGGCGGTCTGTCGGCTCTTCCCCGGCCGATCTGGCCTGACAGCAATTGGCATGTTATCTCGGCGACTTATGGTCATATCAAGGGAATGACAAGGGGAGTGTATTTGCATAACGCCATTGACATTCGCCGGTATAATATAGTCCTTGACAAATATGGCCGGGAAACTATATTAAATTAGTCAAGATTCAATCCAATTCTGTTACTCGGCAATCATATTAGGGGGAAGGACCGGTCATGAAAATTTTAAGGTTTTGTTCTATGGTTGTAATATTGCTTTTATTGCTTCCGATTTCGGACGCCTTTGCTCAGCAAAGTACAACAGGGCCGGAGCCGCCGCCGGGAATCGACCGTGGCATTCGCGTTGATAAAAGATCACAAACACTTGCCGACATGGTGCCCGCGTATAACTGGCATCACGGTTGCGGACCGACCGCAGTCGGGATGGTGGTCGGATTCTGGGACCTGATCGGTCCCGACCTTGTACCAGGTGATGCTTCCACACAGACCACCGAAGTGAATGCCATGATTGCCGACGACAGCAATTATCCAATATGCGGCGCCGCTAATTCGGATCATTATCAGGATTATTCCTGCCCGATAGATTATTCACCCGATTTGTTTCCCGATCGTTCCGAAACCGGCGGAGCGCACACCGACATCTGTGTTGGCGATTATATGAAGACATCGCAGAGCGCCTATGGTAACCGTTATGGATGGAGCTGGTTTTCCGATATTTCGGTTGGATTTACAGGGTACCTTGATCAGGCTGCTCCAGGCCTTATTCCTGATGTAAATAATTATGATTTCAGTTCGTTTAGTTTTGAAGACTACAAAGCAGAGATAGATAACCTGAGACCGGTAGTATTTCTGGTTGATACCGACGGCGACGGCAGTACGGATCATTTTGTCACGGGAGTAGCCTATGACGAAGCCACGACGGAATATGGCATTTATGATACATGGGACAGCAATCTGCATTGGTTTCAATGGCGACAGATAGCGCCCGGTATCTCTTGGGGGATATACGGTGTCACGACTTTCGGGGGGATCGATTGGACCAGGCCATACTATGTTCTCGATACGATCATGTCCGAGGATACCGACGGTGATCTGTTTCATGAGACCGGAGATACTATCCAGGTATATTTTTCCCTAATAAATTATGGGATGACCGCCAGCGATGCAGTAATAAGTCTCACAAGCGATAATCCGGATGTAGTCTATATTACGCAGTCGATCAATTTCGCTGCAATCGACGGCTCGGGTGCATCGACCGACAACGCCGGTCAGCCGCTTGAATTCATAATACCTGAAACAATCAATCCGGGTTATGATTCGTTTTTCGTGACAATAGAATCCGACGGCGGTTCACATTCAGATACATTCGGCTTTGAAGAGGTTATCGGACGAGCCAGGGTACTACTTGTAGATGATGAAGTCGGTGACCGAAATTCATCAATCTACTCTGGTGATCTTTATACCAGGGGTGTTCCAGTGCATATCTGGAATGAGGAAATAT
>QNAH01000217.1 GCA_003641425.1 Candidatus Zixiibacteriota bacterium | reverse complement strand
CCCCGACGGCACCCTGCATACCATCCACGGCGGCGGGACCAGCCGTAAACGCATGCACTATGCGGCCGATATCACCGGCGCCGAGATGATGCGGACGATTCGCGACGAGGCGCGCAACCGCGACAACGATATTAAAGTAATAGAATTTTCACCGGCAGTAGAGCTCATACTCAATGACCAGGGTCATTGCGCCGGTGCGGTCCTGTACAACATGGAAACCGAGGAATACCTTGTCATCAAGGCCAAAGCTGTCGTCATGGCGACCGGCGGTTCGGGACGCCTGCATATACAGGGATTTATGACCACCAACCATTATGGCGCCACCGCTGATGGTATTGTTATGGGTTATCGGGCGGGGGTTCCCATTTGTTTCCTGCACACTGTCCAGTACCACCCGACCGGAATCGTTTTCCCCGAACAGGCCGAGGGGATCCTGATCACGGAAAAATTCCGCGGCTCCGGCGCAAACCTGGTTAACATCGAGGGTCAGCAGTTTGTCAATGAGCGTGAGCCGCGCGATGTCGAGGCCGCCTCGATCATCAAGGAATGTATCACCAAGGGGCTGGGTGTTCCTACCCCGACCGGCAAACTGGGCATCTGGCTCGACTCGCCGATGATTGACATGCTCTCCGGTGAAGGCACCGTCGAACGCGAGTTCCCCGGAAAATTCATCCTGTATAAACGTTTCGGAATCGATATTTCCAAGGAACCGATGCTGATCTACCCGACCCTGCATTACCAGAACGGCGGACTCGAGTTCAAGAACACCGGCGAGACCGGTGTCCCGGGTCTGTATGCGGCCGGCGAAGTCGGCGGCGGTATCCACGGCGAGAACCGCCTGATGGGCAACTCGCTCCTGGATATCATGGTTTTCGGACGGATCGCAGGCAAAAACGCCGCGGTGTATGCCAAAGAGAAGGCCAAAGACGGTGCGTTGTCGCTGGAGCATGTCGTTAAGTACAACAAGGAAGCGGCCGACGCCGGTGTCCCCGAGGACAAAGTGGCGCCGATGCTTCTTCCCGATTACACCGACCCGCGTGTCCGCGAACGCCAGTTGACCGCGCACTATGTCGGGACGATACGGTAATGCGTGTACGTAAGTATTAATCATTATAAATACAATTAGTCCTCCCAGACTAATCAAGCCCCCCGGGTGCATCAGCACCCGGGGATTTTTTAATTGATATAAAAATCGTGTTTGAGGCTACCACCCGGTGTCGTTGATATCGCGGCCAGGTGACGATCTCGGCGCAGGGACAGCATATTTGGTCATTGAAGGGGCGGGGTTTACGCCCGCCCGTATTTGTATTGTTGTGATTCCCGCCTTCGCGGGAATCACAAGAAAAATCGGAAATGACAAAAAGGAAATCGGAAGGACAAAAGAGTGATGAGAAAGACAATGGAATGATTTACGTCACATCAGTCTAATCATGTCCCGGTTTTTTTGAGTTTGCCGAGCAGCTTGCCCTTGACCGCTTTCATTTTCAATTTGCCGATGGCCCCGGTGGGATCGAGATCTTTCGGGCAGACCTGCTGGCAGTTGAAAATAGTGTGGCACCGGAAGATGCCGTAATCGGTAGCCACATAGGCTAACCGCTCATAAGCGGCATCATCCCGCGAGTCATCGACAAACCTCAGCACCTTGAGAAGCGCATGCGGGCCGAGATAAGCGGAATCGGTGGCAAGCACCGGGCAGGATCCGTAGCAGGCGCCGCAGAGAATACAATCGACATGATGATCGATACGTTTGCGCTCTTTCGGCGATTGTTTGAATTCCTTATCAGGAACCGGGCCGCTGTTGATCAGATACGGTTTTATCTTTTCATAATTATCAAAGAATGGCGTCAGATCGACCACCAGGTCGCGGATTATTTTCATGTGCGCCAGCGGGCGGATAGTGACATTATGGCCCATATCCGAAACCTGGGTCTCGCAGGCCAGGCGGTACTCGCCGTTGATATGCATGGCGCATGACCCGCAAACACCCTCACGGCAGGACGATCGAAAAGCGAGGGTCGGATCAATATTCTCGAGAATATAGTAAAGTCCTTCAAGAACGGTCATGGATTCCGTATCGGGAATCTCATATTCCTGGAATCTAGCTATTTCATACGATTCGGGATTATATCTGAATACCTTGAATATAGCCATATCAATACTTCCTTTCTTCGGGCTCGTATTTGCCAACGGTAACAGATTTGTACGATATTTCGGGCGCCCCGTCTTTGAAAGTATACATCGAATGTTTCAACCACTCCTCATCGTTGCGCTTTTTATGTTCAAGATGGAAATGCGAGCCGCGCGATTCGGTCCGGGCCGCCGCTCCCGACGCTATCGCAAGGGCGGTATCTATATTACCGGCGATCTCAGTTACCCAGAGGAAATCGTAATTGAATTTTCCGGTGTCGGGGATTGCTCTGATATGCTCGTATCGCTCGCGTAATCGTTTTATCTCATCGACAGCGCTTTCCATATCCGTCTGGCTGCGGAAAATACCGATCTTGTCCATCATGATACGGGCCAGCTCGTTCTTGATATCGTATGGATTCTCGGTGCCATCGGTCTCGCGAAGCATTTTAAACCTGTCTTTTTCCGCTTTCAAAGCACTATTCAAG
Organism: Candidatus Zixiibacteriota bacterium; assembly: GCA_003641425.1. Classification (GTDB taxonomy): domain Bacteria; phylum Zixibacteria; class MSB-5A5; order GN15; family PGXB01; genus PGXB01. The sequence goes on along the minus strand of QNAH01000217.1, from coordinate 2,541 downwards.
GCTTCCTCATCGGGTGTCGATGACATACCCTCGACCTGTCCGGCGGCATGTTTTCCGGCTCGAGCCCCGAATACCACTGTCTCGAGGAGCGAATTACCTCCCAGGCGGTTGGAACCGTGCACCGAGACACAGGCGCATTCGCCGGCCGCATAGAACCCGTCGATTACCGTCTGACCGTTCTTGTCGCAATCAATACCACCCATGGTATAATGCATGGCCGGGTGCACCGGGATCGGTTCTTTGATTGGATCGACATTGCGGAAGTTCATGGCAATATCGCGAATCCCCGGCAAACGCTCCATGATCTTTTCGGCTCCGAGATGTCGCAGGTCGAGTTGGAGGTAGCGATCCTCGAATCCTCTTCCCTCGTTGATCTCAGTCTGCATCGACCGCGCGACAATATCTCGCGGCCCAAGTTCCATGATTTTCTCGGAGACATAGTTCTTCATGAACCGCTCGCCCTTATTGTTGAGCAGATAGCCGCCCTCGCCGCGGCATCCTTCGGTCATGAGGATCGAGGAGCCGTCGAGCCCGGTCGGGTGGAACTGGATGAATTCCATATCTTTCAGCGGGATACCAGCCCAGTAAGGAATTGCCACCCCGAGTCCGGTCGAGGAATGAGAATTAGTTGTATTAACCGAATAAACACGCCCGGAACCGCCGGTGGCAAAGATGACGGTTTTGGCCCCGATAGCCTCGAATTCTCCGCTGTGAAGATTTTGCACGACCACCCCGGCGCAGTGCAAGTCACGCACCGCCAGTTTTGTCACAAACCGCTCATAAAGGACTTCTATATTCCTTTTGACCACCTGTTCATAAAGCGTATGCAATATATACAGACCGGTTCGATCGGCCCCGTAGCAGGTGCGCGGGAAACCCGCCCCGCCGAACGGCCTCTGTGCGATTGAACCGTCTTCGAATCTCGAAAACGGACAGCCCCAGTGCTCGAGTTCATAAATAATCCGCGGCGCATCCGCCGTCATGATCTCGACCGCATCCTGATCGGCCAGAAAATCCGAGCCTTTGATGGTATCGTAAGCATGCCGTTCGGGGCTGTCATCGTGACCTTCCGGATGATTGCCCAGCGCGGCATTGATACCGCCCTGCGCCGCTCCCGAATGCGAACGAACCGGATGGATTTTCGAAATAACCGCCACTGATTCAACACCGGCGTCATGAGCTGCAATGGCCGCCCGAAGTCCGGCCAGACCGCCCCCGACAATTACTATATCATAAAACATGATCAATGTCCCCCCATAGCATAATTATCTATGAAGAACTTCGGCCACTGAAGCTTTATTGCGACAATCATCAGGATCACAAATATTACCGCCAATATCCAGAAAAGCACCTTATGGCCCCGCGACCAGCTGAAAAAGTCCGTTATTGTAATACGCAAGCCGTTCAGCATGTGCGCAAATACACCTGCAATCAGCAATACCTCCAGTACCGCAAAAAATGGATTCTGGACGGAGCCCATCCGTTCATTGAACGATTCCGGCCCGGATATCGCCGACGACAATACGTAAATATGTATGATCAGGTAGATCGACAGGCCGATACCGGTCACGCGGTGTAACCAGTATGAAAAGTTGCCGATATTCTTGTTAAGATCGGCGTCCTTTATCATTGCCTTGAGTTTTGAATCACCGTTCATCAAGCACCCCCTCCGAATAGATTACTCAATGTCATTATTGCCACCGCCACCAGGGTTATACCCAGTATCCAGAACAGCGCTTTCACAATCATGGCGGCCCTGGATTTAAGCCGGAAATCGGCGATTATCTGCCAGAGACCATTAAGGGCATGAAAGACAATAAACGGGACGAATACAATATAGTAGATTTTCCACCACAACGATGCCTGCAGATTCTCCCTGACACCGGAAAAATTGATAATACCTTCGAGAGTGATATCATGAAACAGATGATGGACATTAAGATGTGTTACCAGAAAAAATGCCAGCAGGATCCCCGTGATACGCTGCAGGAACCATGTCAGCGCGCTTTGATTCGACACTCTTTCGGCCATCGAGACCTCCTTATGAGAGTGGGTTACTTACTTTTCCCAGCTTGTAATATTATTAAATTATCTCTATGAAAGTCAAGTACGAATTGCGCTTTCTGCAATATTATTGAGTTCTTGGGTCTATAATATTTATATTATGAATAAATAGTACAGTATTACATATTACGACAAATAATTGATGATCGCGAACGCCGCTATAGACTTTCCATATGTGATATTTCGATATATTTTCAAAATCATACAAAGACTGTTCATATCTTTATCGTCAGATTGTCTTCCGCGGCGATTATATCCATGGCGCCGCCCCGCGAATCGATAAATTCGCGGATTTTCCGCTGTTTGGAATCGCTGAAATGACTCAGCACCGTTTTTTTAATACGCCTTTCCCTGATTAGCGGCGGCAGTCGATCAATATCGACATGAGTGGTCTCTATTAAAAGCAGGTCAAGATCATCAAGATAATTTTCGATCTCATCAAGAGTCGAAAGATCGGCGGAGTACAACATCTTTTTG
>QNAH01000216.1 GCA_003641425.1 Candidatus Zixiibacteriota bacterium | reverse complement strand
TGATAAAAAAGCGGGCAAAGATATCCGCTTCGTGGCCGTCGAACCGACCGCGTGCCCCACTCTTACAAAAGGAATTTATGATTATGATTTCGGCGACACCGTCGGATTGACACCGCTGATGAAAATGCATACGCTCGGGCACAACTATGTCCCGGCGCCGATTCACGCCGGCGGTCTGCGCTATCACGGTGATTCACCACTGCTGTGTCTTCTGCATAAGAACAACCTTATCGACGCCGTGGCATACAGGCAGAAAGATGTTTTCGATGCCGCCCTGCTGTTTGCGCGGACCGAGGGCATTCTGCCCGCCCCGGAAACATCCCATGCCATCAAAGCGGCTATCGACGAAGCCCTGAAATGCAGGGAAAGCGGCGAGAAAAAGACAATCGCCTTCCTGTTAAGCGGACACGGTTTCTTCGATATGACTGCTTATGAGAATTATCTTTCGGGAAATATGATCGATTCCGACTTCCCGGAGGATATGATCAAGAATATCAAATCAAGTCTGCCGCAAATTTGACGGCAGTTTAGATATTAAAAACGAACGGCGGTTTGCAATTGCGAACCGCCGTTTTACTATGATATAAATTTCCTTATTTCTTCAACCACCTTGCCAGCCATTCGAATTGTTTCTCATAAACATATCGGTGGTTTTGTATCTTCCGTATCGAATGTCCTTCATCGGGGAAATATAACAATTGCGAGGGGACACCGCGGCGCTGCAGGGCGGTGTACATCTGGAACGCCTCGCTGACATCAACCCGGTAATCCTTCTGTCCGTGAATTATCATGGCCGGAGTCTTGAAATTTTCCACATAGGTGGATGGCGAGGATCTTATATATTCATCACGATTTGTCCATGGGGTACCCTTGAATTCCCATTCCGGGAACCACAATTCCTCGGTTGAATAATAATTGCTGACCTGGCTGAAAATCCCATCAATCGTAATCAGGCATTTGAATCTGTCAGTGTGGCCGTTAATCCAGTTGGTCATGTAACCGCCGTAAGATCTTCCCAGGGCCGCCATTCTGGTCGAATCGATAAAAGGATAGTTCTTTATCAGATAGTCAATGCCAAGCATCAAATCCTCATAATCACCCCTGCCCCAGTTGCCGGAGACATATTCCTTGAATTCCAGGCCATAACCGACCGACCCGTGCGGGTCGACCTGCGCCACCACATACCCCTGGGCCGCCGTCAATTGCGTATTCCAGCCGTAATAATTGAAATTGCCAAGCCAGCACCATTGAGGGCCGCCGTGGATCAAAAAGGCAAGCGGATATTTTTGCGCGGGATCAAAATCGGGCGGGAGTGTCAGAAAGCCATGAATCGAATCACCGTTGAATCCCTGAAACCAGAATTCATCCGCTCGATACAGGTCCAATCGATCGCGCCATTCTTTCGTGAAAAAAGTCAGGCGGTCAAGTTTTCTCGTTCCGATATCATACAGGTAAAATTCATAGGGCTGATCGGACAGTGAGCGTGCAACCGCCAGTTTTTTTCCATCCGGCGATATTGCCGGGTATTTATAGACAGCATCATCAAGAAGACATTCTATATTCAGATTTTTAATATCCACTCGCCAGATCTTGTTGAAACCATGTTCAATGGCCTGAAAATAAATATACTCTGACTTTGGTCCCCACAGGAAGTAACCGACCGTACGATCGAAATTTTTGGTAAGGATGATCCTGTTGCCGTCGGCCCTGTTATATAGGACAAGTTCATTTTGGTCAGACTCGTAACCGGCGCGCGCCTGGGAGATATAGGCGATATATTTTCCATCGGGAGAGTAGAGCGGATTATTATCCTGACCCGTATTTTGCGTGATACATTCCGGTTTACCGCCCTCTATCGATTGGATATAAAGATTATTGTCGGTGCTGAGGGCGGGGACCGAGTCAGTGTTCATCGCATAACAGACTTCTCGGCCGTCAGGGGAGAGGGCATAGTCGGTATAACCGCCAAGTATATTTGTCGGAGCCTCATAGCCGGCGGATGTGAGTTGATAAACCGAATCCCCTGATACATCATATATGAATAACTGGTTCTGTGTGCCGTCATCCCAGCCGTTGTAATGCCGGAACAGCAAACGATCATAAAGCCCGGCCTTGACCGGATTGTCCTCGTCTTCCTGCGCCTTTGCCCGATTGCAGTTGTCGGCGATGCATTCCCTGTAAACCCGCGAGTAGAAAATTAATTTATCACCCGACTGTGACCATTCCGGCCCCGAGACTTCTCCCCAGAGCGAGGTCACTTTTCGCGGTTCGCCTCCGTACGGCGTCAGCCAGAGTTGACTGCCATCTTCGTCGGATGATAAAAACGCCATATATGAACCATCGTGTGACCATCGAGGATGCCATGCATCTTTGTCATGTTCTATTAAACGATGCGCCCCGCCGCCGTCTATATTCATGATCCATATGCCATCACCGGTAATATTGGAGTCAAGATCGGTTGCCGATACGACAAATGCGATCTGCTTGCCATTGGGGGAAAACTGCGGATCACTTATCCTTGGATATGAATAAAGATCATTGAAAATTATTGATTCGGCATTAATTGGCGATGAAATGGTTAACAATACAAGAATAATTATGTGCATTAGCCTGATCATAAGTACCTCCATAAGTAATTATGATTATAATATCCACATCTCTCCGCAAAGACAACAAAAAAGGCGACCGTACACAGCCGCCTTGGTTTTTCCTCTATCAATGTCGGCTATTTTTTCCTGGCCTGCCGGTAATATTCCATTGCTTCCGGGAGACGTTCCCTCAGGTTCTTTATCCTGGTTTCATCCGACGGGTGGGTGCTTAAAATCTCCGGTGGTGCGCCCTTACCGCCTGCCGACATCCGCTCCCAGAATTCGGGTGCTTTGCTTGGGTCATACCCGGCTATTGCCATGAAAATCAATCCCATATGATCGGCCTCGGATTCATGCAATCGGCTGTAGGGGAGAAGTACTCCCACATTGGCGCCGACTCCGAAAGCCAGCATGGCCAGCCCCCGCGTTTCTTCCGGCTTGTTTTCCAGTGCTTTATCGAGAGCCATACCGCCCATCTGAACCAGCAATCCCTGGCTCATGCGCTCGTTGCCGTGATTGGCGACGGCATGGGCGATCTCATGCCCCATGACCACCGCAAGCCCCGTCTCATCCCGGGTCACCGGTAATATCCCGGTATAAACCACCACCTTACCGCCCGGCATACACCAGGCATTAATCGCGGAGTCTTCGACCAAGTTGAATTCCCACGCATAACCCTGAAGCTGACTCGACATATTATTGCTGGCAAAATACTGCTCGACAGCATGCTGTATTCTCCGGCCGACACGTTTGACCATCGCCGCCTGATCAGTTCCGGTAATCGTCTTATTGGTCGAGATAAAATCCGAATACTGCTGAAAACTGAGCGAATTGATCGTTTCAACCGGTATCAGGTTGATCGTCTTGCGGCCGGTGATCGGCACTGTGGCGCAGGCGATCAGCAGAAAAATAGCAATAAGTAGAACAACATTGATTTTCAATGAAATCTTACTCACCGTTCCCTCCTCTTCGGGATATTATATCGATGCTAAATTGTTTATACAATTAATAACCGAAATTTCTAACGGCGGTTTCAACCATTTTATTTGAAAATATTGCGATAATGTCTGATTGTTACTCTGAGGAACTGGCTTTTTCGAACAGCTCCAGTACCCATCGCTGATACAGATACAACTGTCCGTCTATATCGGCCAGGTATCGCTCGATCTTGGCAAAACCGATATTCGGCGCCAGATAATATTTGTCGTATATCGGCCAGGTATAAACCGTTAACTCATGTTTGTAAACATTACAGATATATTCGCTGTAAACCGTCTCCACGACTGTGTCGGTGGCGGTCACCGTGACCTCCTCGATATTTCCCGGTCCGGAATAATAATGGTCGCCAACCGATGCCGGAAATTTCGCCCACAATGATGTAAGCGCCGCCAGGGTATCCGTCGAATAACGCGTATAAAGACCGTCCGATTCGTTGCGGAAGATAAATACCCCCGAGGCTGTATCCCCGTCGGTGATTTGATCTACGATATACCACATCTTGCCGTTATAGTAATTGCTTTCGGAGATGTGATAATCCGATGACTGCTCGAAAAGGACCTCTCCGGTCTCGTCAAAGGTCCACAGCGTTCCCCTCCATAAATTGCCGACCCCCAGGGGCATTATCAAAGTGTCGTCATTATTGGTGCCGCTGTCGTCACAGCCGGCGAATAGCCCGAAAACAAAAAACAACAGGATAAAAACATTGAAATATCTGAACATATTATTCCTACCTTATAATACAAATTTCACAGGTAAATCGTCTAATTATTTTCCCGATACTCAATATTCATCGCGCTGATCTGGCAATTGATAACTGCGGACCCGGATATCGCCGTACCCCCATAAGCCTTCCCACCGATGAATCATGCAGTATACATTATCCGGGCGCATTACTTGATTCATACCTGAGATCGTAATTTATCGGCCCTTGATTTCTCCTTTCAGAAGCATCTTCAATCCTTCCAGTGTTCCTTTCCAGACCGCCTCATCGCCCGCCGAAAGCGCCACGATCACTTTCTCTTCAACACTGATTTCCATGATGATCTCTTCGCCCCCGACATTGAACACCGCTTCGCCCCAGTGCATGGCCGGCATACCCTTGGTCTCGCATTCATAGTCGGTTCGTAATTCACCCGTCATATTAATCTCGGACATGTTACCTCCTCGGTATTGATATTTTTTGCCTGTACCATCTGCCAGGACTTCATATAAATTAAATAATATCAGGTAAAACCGCAATTTATTATCAAATTCATTGCCGCGGCCGGCCCGAATCCGCTTGTTGATGACGGCAATATAGAGGGCGATGTCGTCAAGGGAATGATAAGCAGTTATCAGTCCGATGGTTTTGATCTCTATGTCGGTGACGGTAATCCGTATGATGGCCCGGTAAAAAGCTCTACTTTTGAAGATGAGCGTCCGACAGTGGACAATATCATGAGAAAAGTCAGCGGTTTCTAATCCTCACTCATTAAAATTTACACAAACAGATGCCGGGTCATACAAATCCGGCATTTTTTATTTCATGATTCGCCTGATATTTTAACACATTTTCGATCCCGGATTTTACTCAAAAATAGG
>QNAH01000215.1 GCA_003641425.1 Candidatus Zixiibacteriota bacterium | reverse complement strand
CCTCTCGGACAAATTGAAGTCCGCCGGTAAAAATCTTGTAATAAATTTCGAGACGGTTTAACTCCTGGTCCCGGCCCTTGAACTGGGCATAGTCTATCTCAAATACCTTGCGGGCGACAAAACTGTCGGAGTAATATATGTTTTGAGCCGATCCCGGCTGTATAAAGAAACCGGCGACGAGAATGATTATAGAAAAGTATATATATCTTCTAAGTATATTCATATCTCCAATAACTTATACGAGTTTTATCCCAATTTATAAAGACGAAAGACAGTTGGCAATATGTTTAATTTATTCATATCGCAAAGAATCGATCGGATCCATAGCGGCGGCCCGATAAGCCGGATACAGTCCGGCAATAAGTCCGACGCCTACGGCGACCATAAAACCCAGTGTGACATAGAAGGGCGAAACCCCGGCCGGCAGGGGCGTGGCCACTTTCAAGAGGATTGCGGTCAGAATTCCGGTTACAATTCCGATAATACCTCCTGTTCCCGAAAGCGTCATAGCCTCGATCAGAAATTGCCAGAGAATATTCAGCCGTTTGGCGCCGATCGCCTTTCGGACACCGATTTCGCGGGTGCGTTCGGTAACCGAAACAAGCATGATATTCATGACACCGACCCCGCCTACCATAAGTCCGATGGAAGAAATGACGATCATGGCGATATAAACATACTTGGAGATATTACCATATAATTCACGAATGTGTTCCTGCCCGTATACAACAAAGTTGTTATCCTCGTTGTAGGCGACTTTTCTGATACGGCGCAGGGTGACGATGATCTCTTCCTTGGCATCCTCGATCTTGGCCTGAGAAACGGCGCTGGTCACCAGAGTAAGGGCCTCATCATGAGGGTAGAGTTTCATGAAGGTTTCGAGCGGAATGGCGACTTTATTGTTTTCATCGTCATCGAACATACTTTCCTGTTTTTCCCTTACACCGACGACGGTGAATCTTTCATTATTGATACGGATCTGCTTGCCGATCGGGTCTTCAGAAGGAAACAGCGCTTCCTTGATGGTGGAACCAAGAACACAATGGAAAGCCCTTATATCATTATCGAGCTTATTGATAAAACGGCCGGCCGAAAGTTCGATATTGTGAACTTTTACATATTCCGGCCAGACCCCGACAATGGCCGGGCGATTGGCTTTATTGCCTTTATATTTGACGACATTGCCGCCGCGGGCCCAGAAATGATTTTCCGGCGATACGGCCGCCACCGAAGGGCAGTTTTCCTTGATAGCCTCAGCCTCGACAACGGTCATATACTTCCGGTTACGCTCTTCTTCGCTCAATTCGTTGTAGTTGACCTCCGGATTGAATCGATCCACATAGATGATATTGCTTCCGAGTTCGTCGATAGAACTCTGGACGGCATTATCCAGCCCGATAATAACCGAGGTCATGCTGAACACCGACCAGACACCGATAAGCACCCCAAGAATGGTGAGCGCCGAACGAAATTTATGTTCGAGCAGGGCGGAAAACGCCATCAAAATGCCCTCTTTTAGATCGACGGTGGTCATAGTATCATCCTCACTCGTAGCTTAAGGCCTTGACCGGTTGCAGCCGTGCCGCTTTCATGGCCGGATATATCCCAAAGAATATACCGATTCCCGAAGAGATCCCAATTCCCAGCAATATTGCCAGCAACGACGGCGTCATATCCATGTTTATTAAATTTATCAGCAGGTCGCCCAAAAGGACGCCCAGTGAAATTCCGATAAGTCCACCTCCAACGGATAAGATAAAAGATTCGAACAGGAATTGGAACAGGATATCCTTCTGTCGGGCGCCGATTGATTTTCTGATACCGATCTCGCGGGTTCGCTCCGTGACCGAGACCATCATAATATTCATAATAATAATGCCGCCCACAATTAGGCTGATCGAAGTGATGCCGATAAGCCCGAAACGCATAAAGCGGGTGATATTATTAAACTGCTCCATTATCGAATCAGCGGTCAGCAGTGAAAAATCATCCTCTTTATCATAGGGTACATGACGGTACGCCCGCAGTACCACGCGTGTCTGGTCCATCGCTTTATCAAGGACATCGATCGATCTTGCTTTGACAAAAATTGTGAGATTCCTGCGCGGCGTCCCGAAATCCTTGGCAAAAGTATTAAAAGGAATGAAAATAATCTTGTCGGCATCATGGCCGAACGTCGCCCCCTGTTCCTTGGCAATACCGATAATATCATATTTGAGGTTATTGATCTTGATCGTTTTGCCTATCGGATCGATATTGGGGAAAAGCTGTTTCTGGATGGTCGTTCCGACAAAGGCCACCCGGCGGCCGCCGTAATCCTCCTCGTAGGAGTAAAATCTTCCGTGTTCGACTTCGTAATCGACAATATCGATCATACTGGCGCCTGCTCCGCGAATATAAACATTGCTCAATTTTTTATCGCGGTACTTGACCTCCCGAGAAAACCCGTATGCCTGCATGGCGATTTTTTCGCAGTCCTCGCAGGCATCTTCAATCGCTTCGGCATATTCTACTTCAAAAGGCTTGCGCTTAATCATTTCGAAAAAGGCATCTTCGCTGGTTATGATTCCACCCACCCTGACCACCAAAAATGTGGTTGGCCCCAGCTTGTTGATTTCAGCCTGGACCGAGCCCATGAATCCCTCGATTGCAGAAATGATGGTAATTACCGATGTGACCCCGATGATGACGCCGAGCAGTGTAAGTCCGGAGCGGAGACGATTGGCCCAGAGAGCATTCAGCGCCATTCTAAAAATGTCCCAGTAAATCATTTGACAACCTCTTGCAAATTACGAGGCGCGGCGGACAATTTCTTCCTTCTCGATCTGTCCGTCCCGGATAAATAGAATTCTGTCGGCATTACGGGCAATGTCCATTTCATGGGTGACCAGGATAATGGTATTGCCGTTATTGTGCAGTTCGGCGAAAAGGCCCATGATCTCGTCGCCCGTTTTGGTGTCGATATTACCCGTCGGCTCATCGGCCAGTAATAGCGACGGTTTGTTGACCATGGCGCGGGCGATAGCCACACGCTGACGCTGACCGCCCGACAGCTCACTCGGCTTATGCATGACGCGTTCACCCAGATTGACGACTTCCAGCGCATGCCGGGCCATCTGAAGTCTCTCTTCCCGATTCCGGCCTCCGTAAATCAGCGGGAGTTCGACATTATGAAGGGCGGTCGATCTCGGCATCAGGTTAAAAGTCTGGAAGACAAAGCCGATCTCGCGATTACGGATCTCGGCCAGTTCATCGTCATGCATCTGGCTGACCCGCTTGCCGTTTAAATGGTACTCGCCCTGCGTGGGCGTATCGAGACAGCCGATCAGATTCATCAGGGTCGATTTGCCCGACCCGGAGGGGCCCATGACGGCGATATAATCACCCTTATCTATTTTTATGGAGATACCCCGAAGAGCATGGACCTGCACTTTGCCCATATCATAAGTTTTCCAGAGATTGTTGGTTTCTATAAGAGCCATCAGTGTCTCCCGCCCTTATTCGATTCACTCTCCTTGATAAATTCGCCGTCTTTAATAACTCGAAGGGTTCGGTACGGGCCGGTGATCACCTTATCACCTTCGGAGACTCCCGATACGATTTCGATGTCCCTCTGATCGGCAATACCGGTCTTTACTTCGACGAATTTGGCTTTGTCTTCATCGACAATGAAAACCCCTTTTACCTCTTTATATTCTTTTTCTTTCCTGCCTTTCGAAACCGCTTCCGTGGAATCATTTTCGCTGTTTCCGGAACTGTCTTCTGCCGTGACGATTTCTGTCGAATCGGCATTTGCCCGCGCCAGAGAATCGGCATCGAGACTTCGCATGACAATGGCGCCATACGGAACAGTGGTGATATTTTCCCGGACATTGGTAATAATATCTACCGTGGCCGACATCCCCGGTTTAATCCCGGCATTAGCCTCTGTTAACAGCACCTTCACCTTAAAATTGGTAGATTGATCGGTCGTTCCCGATCCGGTGACGACCGCCGTATTACCGATTTCTATTACTTCACCTTCAAAGACAGTGTCGGGAAAGGCATCGATTTCGATCTTGGCTCGCTGGCCGTTGGCAACTTTTATAATCTCTGTTTCATCGACATCGACTTCGACCTCGAAAGCGGTCAGATTGGAAATGATCATCAGTATTTGACCCTGGCTGTAAACAGTCTGGGCCATGGCAATCTCTCCAACTTCGGCATCAAGATAGGTGACAATACCGTCCATAGGCGCCTTTATTGTCGTTTTTTCAAGAAGATCCAGGACCTGCTCATACCTGGCTTTGGCCTGCCGGGTCGAATTGATCATGGCCTCGTAACTGTATTTACTGTTCATGTAGCTGTATTCGGCATTGTTGAAGTCGGTTTCTGAAATCAATTCACGGGCAAAAAGCTCCTTCTGCCTTTCATATTCCTCTTCGGCCTGCATGAACAGCGATTTGGCCGCTTCGGTCCGCGCCAGCGCTTCGTCGTACCCGTATTTTGACTGATCCACATCCTTTTGAAGCTGAAGTGTATCAAGTTGCACCAGGGGCATTCCGCGGGTGACTCTCTCCCCCTCCTCGACCATAACGGCTATTATCTCGGCGCTGACCTCTGAGGTAATATTTACCTTGGTCTTTGGTTGTACATACCCCGAGGCCGAGACCTCTTCAGTTATGTCCTTGATCAGAACTTCTTCAACGTTCACCAGTGTGGTTTTCTTTCCGGTCACTGACAGATTCCAGATTATCACGATGATTACCACGATTACGGCGGTAATCAGCAGCAGTTTTTTTCTCCCTTTAGTCATGTGTTTTACCTCTGTATAGCCCCTTTATTGTTATCTTACGCCCATAGCATTTTCAAGCCGCGCTACGGCGAGATTATAATCAAAATCAGCCTTAATTTTCGAAATCTGGGCCGTTAACAGACTTACCTGGGCGTCCAGCAGTTCCAAGATTGTGGCGGCGCCAAGGTTATATTTTTCCTGAACGAGTGACATATCTTCTTTGGCCGCCTCGACATTTTCACCGGCCACCTGAAGCGCCTGATCGGCCCGCTGAATCTCCAGATAAGCCTCTTTAATACCGAGAGCGACATTGTTTTTAGCATAGTAATATGACGTCCGGGCATTATTCAAGGAGACTTTGGCCGAGGTGACATTGCTTTTGCGGCTGAATCCCTGGAAAATGG
>QNAH01000214.1 GCA_003641425.1 Candidatus Zixiibacteriota bacterium | reverse complement strand
GTTCACTACCAAATATAAATCGTCGCACTACTTCAAATAGCGCTCCAATGACAAGCACAAATTGAAACCAGCCGCTGATATGTGCGGTTCGCAATTTGTGGCGAGCGGCTTTACCGACAGCATACAAACTAATCCCATACACAGCCGCATCTGCCAACATATCCAGGGAATCAGCAATAAGCCCGGCCGATTCAACAAGCCAGCCTGAAACGAGTTCGGCAATGAACATGAAGCCATTGATCCCAAGTAAAATCCAGAGTACTCGCGCCTGATCTCGGTCGGAAACAAGAGATTTTTGAGTCGGTAAATTAGACTCAGATTCCTCCATGGTTTTTAAGAGCGTTGCCCCCAGATTCAATTTGGTTAGTCGTTCTGTAATTGAATCGGTATTACCGTTATGCCACACGACCAAGATTCGGTCTGCTAGGTCGAAATCAAGTAGGCGAATGTTTGGAACATCATCGAGCGCCGTTCGGATCATCTGCTCTTCAGCCGGACAATCCATCTTGGGGATTTTAAATTTACTCCGGTTAATTTTCATATACTAGTCATGAAATGCATTGGCCGCATTTGTCCTGGTTATTAAATTTCGTTTCAATTTGCAGAGTTATATGATCAATTCCATAGTTTTTTTGTAACTCGTTTTGAACCTTGAAAATAAATTCATCGTCTTTTCCATCAGGTGCAACGATGTGAACGGTCATGGCAGTCTCAGACGTACTCAATCCCCAGACATGAAGATCGTGAACATCCTCAACGCCGGATAGGTGTTCCAGAAAGCTTCTTATTTTGACAATATCAACATTTTTGGGGACGGCATCCAATGCCAGGTTGACAGAATCTCGTAGAAGTCCCCACGTACCGTAGACTATAACAGCAACAATTGCCAGACTGATAAGCGGATCAACCCAGTTTGCCCCTGTGTACCGGATGGCCAAACCGGCAAGTACGACCCCGAGAGAAACGATGGCGTCGGCAGCCATATGAAAGAATGCCCCTTTTATATTTAGATCCTCTTTCTGACCCTTTATAAATAATAGGGCAGTAAATGTGTTGATAACCACTCCGATTCCGGCAACGACCACAATGATCATACTGGCGACTTCTGCAGGTTGTCGGATTTTCTCAACAGCATGCCATGCGATTAATCCGGCTGCGGCTAATATAAGCATGGCGTTGAGAAGAGAAGCGAGTATTGTGGTACGCCGAAGACCGTATGTATATTTGCCTGCGGGCTTTTTTGTCGCGATCCATATTGCGGCCCAGGCGAAAACCAGGCTCAAAACGTCACTTGCATTGTGCCCGGCGTCCGCCAGAAGTGCCGACGAATTCGCAACAAGGCCAAAGATAATTTCGACAACCACAAATATGACGTTCAGGCCAATACCGAATGCAAAGGCCCTCCCCCAGTTTTTCAGATCGTTGCTATGCTTGTGAAATTCACTCATTCAACTTTGGTTTCCTCATTTTTGGATATCCTCTTCCCAAACAACCTCATAGCATGGTAGCATTATATCGGTTTTGTCACCCGTCTGCAATGTTTTAAGGGAAAAGATCGGGATGCAAACCAAGGAGTTTATATCTATCGAAATCCATATCTGATATCTGAATATGAACTGCCATGACATCGAATTCCGTTAGAATACGGCAACATTCTTTCTTGAGTTCTGCGACAATATCACAACGCATCTTTGATGAACAGGTCAGCACTTTGGTGAAAAGTTCTCCAGATATGATCTCTCTCATGGACAGCTACCAGCAAGGTCGTTGCCTGATGTACGTTAACAACCTGCCTACGACTCTACTCGTATTTGACCAGTTGACAAACATGCTGAGCACCAAAATGAATACTCACCTGGTGTATCCGGCGTCACTTCCACGAAAGTAGGTACGGATCCCAGCAGAGGTGTTGATATCTCAAGCGCTGGAATTAGTAGCGAGTCTAAGGCGGATGCTTGCATACTGGACACAACTCCGATTCTCACAGTTTGGCCCACTTTGACTGTCGCAACATTGGGCTCAAACGTGCATTGTTCTGAGATGATTATATTTGTGGGTACGCGCGTTATTTCGTGTTTAACAGAGCCCTGCGGTCCAAATCCGAGGATCACTGGGAACATTATGAATAATATGACAGAAATAATACCGAATATCTGTGTGAGTGTTTTCACTTCTAATCCTTTCAATGCAAGATCGTTTGGATGGCTTAGAATTCTCGTCCGCAGTGGTCCTGATTGCTTTTCCATCAGCAACAGCTGATCAAAGATATTGAGTGCCGGCCATCGTGATCAAAACACCTTCAACAATTACTGCATCGATTTCATGTTAACTGGTCCCCAGTTTGTTTGCAAGAGAATAATAAACCATCTTCCCACTATTATTATAGCTAATCATCTTTTGTTTATGCAGATGTTTGAGTTGGTGCGATGTTGCCGGAAGACTCAATCCAATTGCATATGCTATATCACAAGCGCACAGTGGCCCTTTTTTTAAAGCGATAATGATCATCCGCTGCCATTTAGTAATTATTGCAGAATTAAGATTAGATATTTCCGTCATCTCTTTATCTGCAGATAGTGACTGCTGTGCCAGTCTTATCTTTTCAAAGTGGAAACGCAGTACTTTACAGATAGGAGCCCGAGCACGGCCGACTTCCTGGTCTCGCCTTATTTGTTTAGAATCTACATTTGTCATTTTAAAACCTCATTAATTTTTGGATCTCTAAACCAAGGACAACAATGAGATCGAGGAATAAACCCAGATCCCATTGACCTTTTAAATAAGTTATTTCTTACCGGCAACATCCGGTTCCGTTATTGCTGTATTGATTGTTATAGCCGGACATGTGCATATCGCAGTCACGCCAATTGTCCATACACATATCATTCATACCCATATGCATACCATTCATGTTGCCCATTTGCATGCCATTCATACCTTCAAAATCCAGACCAAAATCACACCAATCAAAACTCGAACCAAAATAGTTTCTCTGATTATCTGAGAGCATATCGCTAATTCTTTTATTTGTCTTAAAGCGAATATCGCTTATCTCATCTTCCAGATTTCTGACTTTGTTTCGATACGATTTAATTTCACCAAGATCTGCATCGGACCGGTTTGAATATCCCTGCATTTCCATTCTTAGAGAGGAAAGTTTCCGATTAAGGGGCATTATATTATTATACCATTCCTCCAAAATAGTATCCATTTTGCCCATCTGATCGGAGTTGAGCGAATACTGTTCCGGTACCTGGGTATTCCAGTCTGAGAAGTTATTGCCTCCCATCATGTTCATCCTCCCCCAGCCATGCCCGAATGCGATGCTCGCAACGAACAAGAGGAGAAGAATACTCCCGAATGAAATAATGAGTGTAAGTTTTTTGTTTTTGGTTAACATTTCTGTTCTCCTTTTCATTAAAGTTAAAGTATCAATCATTTCATCTGGTAAGACGCATGAGAACAGAATCTGTTACGCGACAGATATTTTATTTAATTACAGCCGCAACCGGGACCCCACTGCCATTGTTTTTTGCCGATTTGTTTCGGTTTCGGTGTGGGTGGCACAGTATTTGAATTTTGTATAGTTTCTTCATTAATAATCTGAACTAACCAGCGTTCGCGCATACCACAGGTTTCAATAGCTCGATCAAGTATAATTCTGGACGAAGAATCAACAGATGGGCGTAAATTTTGAAGTGTCTTTTTTTGGTAATTATTAACATTCTGCAATTTGTTAAGAAAGGGGAGTGCTTTCTCGTCCGAAATCTCACCTTGTTCCAGAGCCAACTGAGCTTGAATCAACATTGATTTTAAAAGTAGGGTATCGATTGTGCCAGATTGCTGGGATATATCTAACATTTCATTAAGGCGCTCTTCTGAAAAAGTAAGACGTAATTCAGCCTTGCTTTCGGAATTGAAAGTTAAAATGAATTTAACTTTTTCTGTCGCCAGTTTGATGGGATATAAAAGGTCTCCGGGCGCACTATTGGCGGATAATGTTGACATTGTTAAAACAGTCAAGATTAAAGCAAATATTCCGCTGGTGACCCAGGCAAGTTTGGGTTGCCATAAAAATACATCCCGAAATGACCGTTTGGGACGCCTATATCCTTTTGAAACTTCCTTGCCGACCTTGACAAGTGTCTCTGATATTTTTTCCTGCGAAGGTTTCGGTTTTGGCAATTGGTTCATTTCAAGGGCCAATCCAAGAAGCGGTTTTAATTCTGCCGCATGGTCGGGATAACGCATCAGCAATATTTCAATGTCCGTGCCAGCCTTTAGTTCATCAAGGCAAATATCCAGAATATTTTCGATTTCGTTACTCATTAGTCTTGCTTTACATATTCCTTCTTTAATGCTGCCAGTGCTCTAAACTGAAGCGCTCTGATAGCGCCTTCGGGTTTTCCTAGAATATCTGCTATCTCTTTTGTCTCATAACCTTCAATAAATTTTAAAACAATAACGTCCTGTTGCTCCTTGGTTAAATGGGCCAGCTTTTGCTGCAGCTCCCGCTGCAAAAGCAGACTTTCGTTCCCGTTATTTTTGGCAAACATCTTCTCGTCAATATCATTTCGATTTTCAACGACTTTCCTCACACTTCGACGCCGATAAAAATCAGTTAGGATATTCGATGCTATTCTGAATATCCAGGCTTCAATTGAGCCATTTTGATGTTTCAGAGCTTTAACCGCTCGTAAACAAACCTCACTTGTCAAATCCTCGGCATCTTCAATGTTGCTAACTTTATAAAACAAAAACCGATAGACCTTGCCGTAAAAATACTCACATAATTTTCCAAGGGCAAATTCATCACCTTTCTTGGCATCATCAACAAGACCATTTAATTCAAAATCACTCAAGCTTTTGTTCTTTCATCCATAATTTAACGACGCATGACATAGATATTCGTTACGCATGGTGGACATTAAATATATTGGAGGCTATTGTCTGTATGTCATCACAAACGTTCAATAACCGATTTAAGTTTATCCCTTACCGTTGTAGCTATTTCGTTAAGTTGCTGATTACTAATTGCTTGCATAGAAGCAACCGGATCAATAGCTACCACAACAGTTTTGGAATTGTCGCTTGTATGTCTTCAGAACCTTTCGGACATTTTCGCTTAAAATATAAGAGACACATTTCCATTTCGCAAGGCATTTAAATTACTGCTGTTTCATATTTTTTCAGAT
>QNAH01000213.1 GCA_003641425.1 Candidatus Zixiibacteriota bacterium | reverse complement strand
TAACCGTCATCGAAAGTCAAACATAGCCGCTTCACGTCTCGCCGATTCTTGAGATATTCTTCCGGAGGGGAAAAAGTATATCCTCTGTCGATCAGGTTATTCAGGATTTTTTTCAGGCGATCGGGGTGATAATTGTTGAAACCTATCTGACGTCTGGTATCGGTATTGTGAAAGGCCAGAACAGCCATTCATCATGGTCCTGATTAAGATTTAAAGCAGCGACCAATCCACCCGGCTGAGATCTTTTTCGCTGGCCGAACCGAGGGCAGTCACGGTGATATTGTTTGAATCGAGTATCCTTCGGGCGACATTGACAAGATCGTCCGGTGTAATTTTATCAATGCATTTCAAGGCTTCTTTGATGGAAAAGAACCGCCCCATGACTATTTCCTGGCGCCCAAGCCGGTTCATACGGCTCGAGGTCGATTCCAATCCAAGCACCAGCGCGCCTTTGAGCTGGTCCTTTATTCTTTCCACTTTAGCCGAAGGAAGCCGTGATCTTTTCAGTTTGCGGAACTCTTTAAGCATGGTTTCCACAGCCTCGTGAAGATGCCTTTTATCGATAGCCAGATAGGCGCCGAAAACGCCGCAGTCCCGGTAAAAATCGGGAAATGTGAAAACAGTATAAGCCATTCCACGGTCCTCCCTGATTTTTTGGAACAGGACCGATGACATCCCCCCGCCGAGGTAGTTATTCAGGGCAAGAAGCGGGATTCGGTCAGAATCGTCATACCTGATCCCCGGAAAACCGACACATATATGTGTCTGGCTGGAGCCGTTTTTAACAAACTGAGAAGAAAAGCCCATTGGATCTTCCGCCGACAGACAACGCGAATCATTCCCCGGCGGAAAATGCAGTTTTTCTCTGACCAGGCCGACCAGCTTGTTGTGGGAGATATTTCCGGCGGAGGCGATGACTATCCGACCGGCAAGGTAATTCTCCTTCATGTATTTCTTAAGAACGGGCCGGTTGAAGCTAACGATATTTGCGGCATGACCCATAATCGGCCAGCCAAGCGGCTGACCGCGCCAGAAATGATCGGAGAACAGTTCGTGAATGCGATCGGACGGAGTCTCGTCAACTTCCCGGATCTCCTCGACGACCACCGATTTTTCACGTTCGATATTCGTCTGGCTGATAGTGGAATTCATCAAAATATCGGACAGGATATCAACCGCCAGTTCAATGTGTTTATCGAGAACAAGGGCATGAAAACAGGTCTGCTCACGGGAAGTAAACGCATTTAGGGAACCGCCCAATGCCTCGAGAGACAGGGCGATTGCCTGAGCATTGCGTGTACGGGTTCCCTTAAAGAGCATATGCTCGATAAAGTGTGTAATCCCGTTTTTCTCCCGCGTTTCATCGCGCGAACCGACATCGATCCAGATGCCGATCGCCGTCGATCGGACACCTGGAATTTTCTCGGTGACTATCCTCAAACCGTTGTCGAGAACAGTCTTTTTATATACAGAATTCTGTTTTATCGTCATACCCTGTAAAATCCGTCAATTGGATTTAGCGCCATCCCTTTTAAGCAGGGCCTTTCGCGACAATCTGATCTTGCCTTCGGGATCGATGGCGATGACCTTGACCTCGATCTTGTCGCCAAGACGCAGATAATCTTCGACCTTCGCGACATGCGAGTGATCGATCTCTGAGATATGAAGCAAACCGTCAGTACCGGGGAGTATCTCGATAAAAGCACCGAAATTTGTGATACGACGGACAGTTCCCATGTATACTTTGTTCACTTCCGCTTCCTCGGTCAAAGCTTCGATCATTTCGAGAGCCTTCTGGCCGGCCGCACTATCAACCGAGGCGATCATGACAGTACCGTCATCCTCGATATCGATTTTGGCGCCCGAGGTCTCGACGATCGAGCGAATCATCTTACCGCCGGGGCCAATCACCTCACCGATCTTGCCGATCGGAATCTTGATGGTGATAATGCGCGGCGCATAGGATGACAGGTCATCGCGGCTCTTGTCGATCACGGCATTCATCTTGCCCAGAATATGGAGTCTCCCCTGCCGGGCTCTCTCGAGAGCCTCAGACATGATTTCCAGGTTGATACCGGTGATCTTGATATCCATCTGAAACGCGGTAATACCCTTGTCGGTACCGGTGACCTTGAAATCCATATCGCCGAAATGATCCTCGTCGCCGAGAATATCAGTAAGAATGGTGACATTGTCGCCTTCTTTGATCAATCCCATGGCAACACCGGCCACGGCGGTCTTTGTCGGAACGCCGCCGTCCATCAAGGCCAGCGATCCACCGCATACGGAAGCCATCGATGATGATCCATTCGACTCAAGAATATCCGATACGATCCTGATAGTGTAAGGGAAACGCCCCTCGACCGGAATAATCGGCTGTAAGGCTCGCTCGGCAAGAGCGCCGTGTCCGATTTCCCGGCGGCTGACACCGCGAATGGGACGGATCTCGCCGACAGAGAATGACGGGAAGTTGTAATGAAGCATATAACTCTTTGTCGATTCACCCTCGAGATCATCGATTCTCTGTTCATCGATCTTGGTCCCCAGGGTAAGAACAACCAGCGCCTGCGTCTGACCGCGCGTGAACAGCGCCGAACCGTGAGTCCTTGGAAGAACACCGACTTCACATGTGATCGGGCGGATCTCATCCGGCTTGCGGCCGTCGATACGCCGTCCCTCTTTGACGATCATCTCCCGCATAATCGCGGCATCGAGGTCATGGATGACGGTTCCTATGCTGCTTTCGGATTCAGGGAATTCTTCTTCAAGGGCTTCCTTAATTTCATCGGTCAATTCATGTTTCTTCTTTTTACGCTCGTCCTTATCGGCGATATTATTGTACTCACGTAATTTCGCCTCAGCCATTTCGGTGACTTTGTTTTTCAGTTCTTCGTCGACTGTAACAGGTGTGTATTCGAATTTTTCTTTTCCGGTGACCTGTTTCAGTTCTTCGATTTTTCCCACGATCTTCTTGACATGTTCATGACCGAAAGCAAGAGCTTCAACCATCTCGGCTTCCGAGATCTCCCGGCCGCCGCCCTCTACCATGGTGATAGATTCGGCCGAACCGGCGATAGTCAGATTGATGTCGGACTCCTCCAGCTCCCCGAAAGTAGGATTGACTATAAACTGCCCATCGACTCTTCCCACCCGGACACCGGCGATGGTTTTTAGAAAAGGAATATCGGAAATGGTCAGGGCCGCCGAGGTTCCAATAAGGCCAAGAATGTCAGCGTCATTTTCCATATCGGCGGAAAGAACAATATTATGGCACTGGACCTCGTTCAGGAAACCGTCGGGAAACAGCGGCCTGATAGGCCGGTCGATTATCCTCATCGAGAGGATTTCCTTTTCCGATGGTCTTCCCTCACGCTTAAAAAATCCGCCCGGGATTTTTCCGGCGGCATATGTTTTTTCACGGTAATCAATCGTGAGCGGGAAAAAATCGCGCCCTTCGACCGGTTTATCACTGCTGACGACAGCCGATAGTACAACCGTGTCCTCCAGCCTCACAACAACAGATCCGTTAGCTTGCTTGGCGACTTTTCCCGTCTCGATAGTCAGCTTCTTGCCGCCCAACTCTAATTCAACTTTGTGTTCCATAAATTCTCCCGGTTATCGTCTGATGTTCAATTGATCAATCAGGTGACGATAACTTTCAATATCGCTATCCTTCAAGTAGTCGAGCAGCCTTCTCCGCTGGCCAACCTTTTTCAACAGCCCGCGCCGACCATGAAAGTCTTTGCGATGCATTTTCAGATGTTCTGTCAGGGTAATAATGTCTTCCGACAGAATGGCTATTTGCACCTCGGGTGAACCGGTGTCTTTTTCATGCAACCGGTACCGTGCAATGATTTCCTCTTTCTTTTCTTTGCTGATAGCCATCAGTTAATCTCCTCTATTTCTTCAACATTAATATTTTTTTCTTATCCTGTTTGATTTGTTCCACAAGGTCCCCGGTATCGGTGTATTTTCGATTCTCCCGGACAAATACTTCGGGATAACATGTTACTTTTTCCCCGTAGATTTCCTCATCGAAATTAAATATGTTAATCTCCACCGATTTGTCGGCCTGCGGATTAAAATGGTTTTTTCCGATAAACATCATTCCATCATGATTCCTGCCGGCATGTTCCATCGAACATGAATACACACCGTCGGCTGGAAGCAGTTTTCTCGGGTTACATTCAAGATTGGCGGTCGGGAATCCCAGCTTCTTACCCAGTCCTATCCCACCAATCACCTTGCCCCTGAGAGGGTACGGATGACCGAGGAATTTGATGGCTTGAGTCAGGTTTCTGCCCATCATCAATTGTCTGATCCGGGTCGATGAAATCGGCCTCCCGTTGACTATGACAGGATCGACAATTTCCAGCTCGAATGAGTATTTCCGGCTGAGATCCATCAGGTCGTTGATCGTTCCGGAGCGTCCCTTTCCAAATGCATGATCATAGCCGACAATCAGCTTGGCCAGATTGATCCGCTCAACCAGGTATTTACGCGTGAATTCCTCCGCCGTCAGGTTCATAAGTTCCGGAGTAAAATCAAGAACCAGCAATGTCCCGTCCATATACCGTTCAAATAGACTCACCTTTTCGTCGAGACATGTCAACAGCAGCGGTGGCGAACCCGGGGTAACCAGGACTCTTGGATGCGGCTCAAATGTGATTGCCAGGGAATTCATTCCCATTTTATCGGCCGACATTTTTAACCGCCGCAAAATCGCCTGATGTCCCAGGTGCAAACCGTCGAATGTCCCGATAGTGGCGACCGTCCGATCGTCGTAGCCGGGAAAATTATCAATGCCCTTTATCAGTTTCAAACTCAATTCAGCACCCTGACATATTTAAAAAAGTCTCTATTATCTTCTTCATTAAGTTGACCGGAATCCATACCGGCCCGTCCCACCGCCACGATCATATCGTTATGATCTTTCAGGGATATCAGTTCATCAACCTCGAAGGAACCGCCCATCTCCGATATATCCTTCAGCCGCGGCGGCCGGCCGGTCAGAATATGCGGGCTGAATTCCTCATGCACTTTCAGCCACGGGAATTGCAGCACCGATTCAATCGGTCTGATTTGTCCTTTACGTTTACCGGCATCGCGGTAATGTTTAATCTGATTTACGGACAGGGCATCCTCCAGCTTATAAGGCCCGATACGGGTTCGGACCAGAGCCGACAGGTAAGCACC
>QNAH01000212.1 GCA_003641425.1 Candidatus Zixiibacteriota bacterium | reverse complement strand
GGTGGCGCCGCATGAGTCGGTCGCCGTCGTAATAAATTCATAGGTGCCGCTTTCCTCAGGGGTAAAGCAGATATAATCGTTCGAGTAGGCGCCCTTATTGACCCTCTTTTCGAGAATATTTCCGTCAACATCGGTTATACTCACCTCGAAACACACCGGGGACGGCTCACACAGGAAGACTTCGTAATCATCGGCGGAAATAACCACCGGGGCGCTGTTGATAGTGATATCTACACAGATTTCCGCCGTATCGGCGCCGCATATATCAGACGCTTCCACAGTGAAACAGTACCGGCCGCTCTCGGCGGCATTGACGGTCAACAGACCGGTCTCAGCATTTATTTCGCCGCCACCCGATATAAGCGAATATGTTACCGCATCATTCTCGGGATCTTTGGCCATGATCGCATATTCTATTAAGCCCGGTTCGCAAATGAACATCGCCGTATCGCTGGTAACGATTTCCGGGGTGCCGTTGAAAGCAACATCAACGGCAAAATTGCAGGTATCTCTACCGCAATCGGTCTCGGCGATGATCTCGAATTTGTAGTGTCCGGATGAATCGGCATTAAAACAGAGTGAACCCGCTTCGAAATATCCTGTCGGCGTGACTGTGATCTCCGCATAATCGGGCCTGATTTCAATCGGCAGACAGATCATTTCGGGGCCGCAAAGATCGATAGCCGTATCGGCCGGGCAGGTTATCTCCGGAATCATTTCCATGTCGATATTGAACACCAGCTTACAGGTATCCGAACCGCATTCGGCATCAGCCGTGACAGTAATATTATAAACACCGGCCGTATCGGCCATGAAGCAGAGCCGGCCGTTTTCGTAGGTACCAAAGGAGACATTCACCTCGGCCCATCTCGGCATGATTGTCAGATCATAGCAGATCAATTCACCGGCGCAAAGACTCTTGTAAATTGGCCCTTCCGGGCAATCGATTAAGGCGGTTTGACCCATATAAACAGTCACGATGGTGGTACTGGAATGGGAAGCCATACATTCATCGGTGGCTGTCACGGTTATTTCGTACGATCCGGAAGCATCCGGAGTGAAACAGACCTGTTTGGTGTCGGCATTGTAATAACCGAGGTTGGCAGAAATACTTACTACATTACTGTCCAAATCTACTACACCGACATCGAGACAAATCTCTTCATAGTCGCATAGGGATATGACTGTATCATTCGGAGTTGTAACGACCGGAGGTGTATTGAATATTACGTCAATAACGGTTGTATCGGAATCGACATTTCCGCAATCATCTTCGGCCTCGATAATAAAGGTATAACTTCCGGGATCGGTCGGGGCAAAACAAACGAATCCATTCAAGTATGCACCACCGCCGATCACCCTGATTTCATAAATTTTGTCCTCAGGGTCCGTGGCCGAAACCGGGAAACAAATTTCACTCGGCTCGCATAAGAAGACCGTGCTGTCGTCGGCTGCTATGACCTCCGGCGGACCGTCTATACCGACCGTAATATTGGTTACAGCGGTTCCCTCTGAGCCGCAACTGTCGATTACAGTCACGGTAAACGAATATACTCCTGACTCGTCCGGAGTAAAACAGACCATACCGCTGGCGGGATCATAATAGCCGAACGGACTTATTGTGATATTCTCAATATTATTGTCTATATCCGACATCTCCACCGGGTAACATATTTCCTGTAAATCACAGAGATAAACCGAAGTGTCTATCGGAGCCGTGACCATCGGCGCAGAATTCATAGTTATATTGACATTTACCGAATCAATATCGATCACACCGCAGGAGTCGGTCACCGTGACCACGACCTTGTTCAAGCCGTCTTCCCAGTAATCGGTGCAGATCATACCGGTTGCCGCATCGTAATAACCCTGGGGCTGGACATCGACCGACATGATGTTATTATCGGCATCGCTGATTCCCACCGGCAGGCAGAGCTGATCGGTTACACACATAAACATCGAGGTATCCGGGCCGAGAATCACCAGCGGGGCCGTGTTCATGGTCACATCGACATTGAACATGCAACTGTCGATACCGCATACCGATTCGACAACGACCTTCAAATCTTTGTTTACAGTGCAATTGGTATAAAAGCAGACCGTCCCCTGAGAAGTATCATACCAGGCCGAAGGCGGCTCGACAAAAACAATCGCATCTCCCGGTAATTCCCCGATCGGGAAACACAAGGTATCCGGCTCGCAAATAAACAGCGAGGTGTCATTGGGGCAATCGAGATAAACCGATTGACCCTTGACAACCGTAATAATAACGGTATCCCTGGGTTTCGGCGGACAAATCTCGCCTTCATTACACTTAAGACTCAGACAACTGTCGATTACCTCATAAATAAAACGGTAATCGGCAGAATCGACATCCGCGGGAAGGAAACAGGTCTGGCCCGAGGTATCATCAACCATATTAAATATTCCCGGCCCGTCGATCTGCGTTATGACAACGCTTTCGCCGTCGGGGTCCGAGGCAAAAATATCAAAGCAGATTGTGTCGGGAATGCAAGTATAAAAGACTTGATCATCATTGTTCATCACCGGAATTGAATTAAATTCAACCGTTACACAGATCTCGGCTGTATCCGAGCCACACTCATCAGATACCTCTACCAGATGACAATATTCTTCCGGCTCGCCCGCGTAAAATTTTATTATTCCGGTATTCGAATTAATTGTACCGGAGCCGGATAAAAGTCTAAAAGTAACATTATTGCCGTCATCAGGGTCATACGCCTTGACATCGTAATAGAAATAATTTCCACTGATACAATTGTATAATGTCGTATCGTCGGAGATTATTGTCGGGAGCTGATTGACAAAAATATAATAAGTCTTGGTCACGATCGTAGAATCGTTGTTACTGTCATAGGCCAGCAGCGTTATTTCAAAACTGTCTTCGCCTTCCGGCATGTATTCATAGTAGCCGTAAACTGGAGGCAAACCGGGTGTTGACGTAAGTGTCCCCGGTCCGGACAGCATCTTGATCGTGACGGTCTGATCGGTATTGGAATCGTTGACTATGAAAGTATCATAAATAATTTCTCCCTCGCATAGATATAGACTGTCGATCTCCGAGAAATTAACAAAGAATGGTTCCGAATCGGGAGGGCAGTCGGGACACTCGTCCTCAGGCGGTTTCGCACCGTTTGGCGAATCCTGGGTCTGTGTAGCTGTAGAGGAATTACCCCCATCAAGAAAATCCCCGCCGGGGGACAATCCAGTACTTGATGATGTTGAAAGAGCGTTGCCGGTTTCCCCATAAGTATTGACAGAGAATGCACTACTTAAAAAGATTAAGGAAACCACAAGTGGTATAAGCAGTTTCGGCCTAATCATTATTTCCTCCAAAGGTTCGATGTCGCTCCTGAAAGTGCCGAAAGGCGGTGAGGGCATCAGCGGTAAATAAAACTACCCGTATATTCCCCAAGTTGTCACTCATAATTTTAACGTCAGCGATCGGTAAAACCGAAAATAGTTGGACTCCGTCGTTTTCAGGCGAGTAATCTTATAAAACCACCGTTAATATACCCGAAAACATTGGCCTGTCAAGCTATTTCTGGAGCTGTGCGGCTTGTGGAAATTGTTTTCTATCATTCTTTTAACGAATTATCCACAATGGACCGCGTTTATTAAAACCTCTATCTAAAAATTGTATTTTCTTCCCATTGAATCTCACCAAATTAGCTATTGCGTGACTTATCTATGCAACTTTCTTGCCTTTCTCCGAATTGTGTTGGATTCCACAAAATTATTGACAAAATCGTCTTAAATTTATAATAAAAATACGGAATCCGATCAATAGATCCAATCGCAAGTCATTATTGCGGGGAGGGATGCAGCGAATGTGCTAATTCATAACAATCTCCGAAATTCGAAATGCACAAATAAATTTTTTTAGATATTTTTTGGATAACGGCAATCTATTTCCATGTTTTATATGCAGCCATATGCAAAAAATTGCGCTTACCGCCCTGTCTCTCCTTTCCATGTTATTACCTCAGCCTGTAATCGGGGAAACTGAGCCTGACGGATTAAATCAACCTCTCATATATCCTCCAACAACCAAAACCGCCACAGCTTCCCAACAACCGCCCGTCTGGCCCGCCCAATGCGACGTCCATAATGCCGGTAATTTATATCCCTACTTCAATTAATGAAAACCTGCCGTGCGGTGTGCGAAACACCGGCGGTGACGGATCGGCTTATACTTTCATGTTTTATCCCTGGAATCTTCAGATTGAGGATTTTGTGGATTTAATTTCGGCGATATACAACACAAACTCAATCGATAATAACAATCCCTCGATTATATTGCCGGATAAATTCGCACTCTATCCTAACTAATTATCCAAATCCGTTCGATTCTTCCATAAAAATACGATACTACATTCCTTTCAACGATTTTGTCAGACTCAACGTCTATAATATATTGGGACAGAAGGTAATCAACCTTGTGGCAGACGAAACCGTCAAAGGATTGCATTCTGTATATCGGGATGGAACGGACCGCTCCGGCCATAAGGTGGCTAGCGGGATTTACCTGTGCCGGATGAAGGCGGGAGGTTATATCCGTACCAATAAAATGCTATTGCTTAGATAGCCGATTTCAATATTTAATAGCATTATTCTCTGTAAGAAGACAACTGTTCGAGCGCCGTATTGTTGGAGGAATTCCATGCCCGAATACAGATATTTACTAATCAGCCTGTTTTGCGCCGCGCTGATTTCACTGCCTTTTACATCAAGTCATGGCATTAATTATCCTGCCGACAATGAGTTGCCTGCCGCAAATATAATTCCCAAAATATCTGTGGCGACCGAGCAATCGATTTTCTGGCCCAATTATGTCGGGGTGCATAATCAGAATAATATCGGTTTGGCTGTCAACTGCTTCGGTCAACTGGGATATCGCTTTATGCAGGTCAGCAATATCGATCCCGAAACCGGAAAACTGCCGCCGTCTTTCATATTCCCGGCCAATTCCAATAAAGAGTACTTATTTGCGGGCGGTTTCTGGATCGGAGGAATAGTCGAAGGTGATACGATCGTATCGGTCGGCGCCGCCGGGTATGAGTATGTGACTTCCGAGTTTTATCCCGGAGATGCCGCCCGGGGTTCGGTCAACCTGCTGTCAGGTGTCGCCGATCGACAGTTTATCGCCACTTACAGCGATTCCGCTATAACATCGTACACCGATCCCCGTTTCGACGGTC
>QNAH01000211.1 GCA_003641425.1 Candidatus Zixiibacteriota bacterium | reverse complement strand
TAATATCTATTCCTGAGCTTTTTCCACCAGCGCCTTATAATGTTCGACCGATTTTTCCACGAAATCCTTCGATTCCGACTCGGCCAGAATTGTGAACGCCGCTGTCATATTCTCCGGGGCTACCAGCACCCAGCCGCCGTTTTCTATTACCCTGACACCGTCTATTAATTGCCGGTTCTTGGTCGCGGTATCGGTTATCAACTGCCGCATCACTTTACCTTTTTTGGCCCAGGGGCAGGGTACGCTAACCGATTTCCGTATATATTTCTCGTAATGTCCCCGCAATTCACCCAGACGGACTTTCTCGCGAGCCATCATCTCAAGAATATTGACAGCGTTAAGAATAGCATCGGAACCGGTTTGAAATCCGGGGAAAATGAACCCCCCGAGGGTACCCCCGACAAAATCGACATTACCCTGCTCGAGCGCCTCCATCATGGCCAGGTGTGAATTCCTGACACGGATCACCTCGACCCCGTATTTCGATGATATCTCCTCGACACCCATAGAAGCCGCCACCGGCACCGAAATTCGACGGGCGGTATGCGTCCGGAGAAATAAATCGGTGACAAGCAACAGAAGCAGTTGATTATCTATAAAATAGCCGTTCTCATCCACGGCTGTCAGTTTCTCGGCCGCCGGGTTGATCAAGAAGCCGATATCGGCATGAAGCGTCCTCACAATCGATGATAGCTGAACAATCGACTGAACAAGTTCATCGGGATGTCGGGAAAATGTCCGCGGGTCCAAAAAAGCATTGAGATCAACCAGGTTAATACCCAGTTGGGAAAAGATGGTTGGGAAAATCATACTGGCGCCGCCGTTGGCGTAATCGATGACAACTTTAAAACCGGCTTTGCGGATTATACCGGGATTGATGGCCGCGATAAAATCAGATCGGTACTGCTCCAGCATCCCCTGCGGATTATCAAGGTGTCCTATCTCATCAAGCCTGGCGCGTTTGAAATCTTCGCCGAAAAACAGCCTCTCGACTTTCTTCAGCTTGGTGGTCGGCATGTCGCGGCCGTCGCCGTTGAAAAATATAAAATCGATCAGGTTATGATCGGCTGGATTGTGACGGACATAAACGCCCGCGGCATAATCGCCCTTGCTTAGAGCATATCGGACAACAGGGATCGGAAGCATCTCCAGATCATCGGCATCTACACCCGCCGCAAGAAAACCGGCGATCAATCCGCGTTTAAGCAGACGCGATGTATCCGAGGCGTCGCGGCTGGTGACAACACGCTTACCCTGCCCCAAATACGCCCCGAAAGCACCGCCCAGTTTTACCGCCATCTCGGGCGTGATTTCGGTAAGCGCCAGGCCGGTCACTTTTGATTGGGTGAATAACTCCCGGTTCCATTTTTCACCCCAGACAAGAGACGATGACACGATCGCCCCGTCATCGACCGTTTTGCCGGGCCAGATTTTACAGTTGGCCTTAACCGTGGCGCCGTTACCCACCTTGCAGTCATCGGAGACCACGACATCGTCAAGCAGGGCGACATTATCTCCCATACTTACCCGATCACAGACTATGGCGCTGGTAAGTTCCGATTCGGCGCCGATCTGAACATCCGACCAGATCACCGAGCGATCGATTTCGGCTCCCTCACCGACCCGTGTCCGCGGCCCGATAACAGAATTCTTGATCTTGGCGCCGTTGGCAATTACTGAATCATCACCGCAGACTATGACACCGTCCAAATCAAGATTTTCACCAAGTTTGACATTGTTGCCGAGGTAGACGGCGGCATCGCCGACCATCATCTTCGGCAGAGCCAGATCGAGATTGACATGACCGGCCAGCAGATCTTTGTGGGCCAGGCGGTACTCGTTGATATTCCCGACATCCTTCCAGTAACCGTCGGCGATCATCCCGTACAGCCCCATTTTCTTGGACAACATCAGCGGGTACAGGTTCTGCGAAAAATCAAAATTGGTCTTGGGCGGTATCAATCCGACAGTGCGCGGCTCGAGAATATAGATACCGGTATTGATAGTATCCGAAAATGCTTCACCCCATGACGGTTTTTCAAGAAAACGGACTATGCGCCCCTGGTCATTGATTATCACAATACCGTAGGGAAGCGGATTTTCAACGCGTGTCAATAAGATTGTCGCTTCCGAGTTTTTCTCCTTATGCCACCGGATCGCGCCTTCAAGGTCGAAATCGGTCATGACGTCGCCGGATATGATCAGCACCGTTTCATCGATAAAAGTATCGGCAAATCTGACCGCACCCGCCGTTCCGTAATCCTCGGTCGGTAGCAGGTAATCCATCTTGACGCCGAATTTACGCCCGTCCTTAAAATAATTCCTGATCCCTTCCGCCTGGAAAAACAACAGGGAAGCCAGTTCCGTGAAGCCGTTTTTCTTGAGAAGATTGACAACATGTTCCATCATGGGAATGGTCCCGATCGGAACCATCGGTTTGGGAGTGTTGATTGTCAACGGGCGCAGCCTGGTCCCGAAGCCCCCGGCCATGATAATCGCCTTCATTTGCTATCTCCAATACATACAGTCGCTTAAGGTTCTATCCGGTAATATGACCGGATTTCTTCAAATCTGTCAGGATATCATTAAAATCATTGTATTCTTTTGCATTGATAGCGTGCTCCCGGCAATATTCCAGAAGATCGCCGCGGGCATATATAATGTCGGCATGCGGTACGGCACAGATATCGGACAAACCGTCGCCGATAAAAATAATCTCCCATTCCGACCGGCTGGAGCCGACCAGATCATTTATACGTGCTCCTTTACAACAGCCGCACCGTTGACAGCCGTCGTTGTCATAAATGAAATCGAGTGATAGTGTCCGATTCTCGATTTTCCCAATATTACAGAAGTACTTTATCTCGCCGAGATCATACTTCCTGAGTATATAATCAATGTATATATCGGTCCCGTCGGAAACAATATAAAAAGGGATACCCAGGGACTTTATCGTCCGATAAAACTCCACGGCCCCGTCGGCGAGTCTGAAATCCAAAAGAAATTCATAGATCTCATCATACGTCGGATGAATCATCGCCGCTTCACGCCGCAGACATTCACGGGATGATATCTCTCCTCTTTTCCACTGCTCCACCAGGGGAAGAATCTCACCGTTGGAAAAATATCTGAAGATCCGATGTCCGATATCTTTTTCGGAAAAACTGCCGTCAAAATCTGAGAATATAATTGTCTTCTTGTTGTTGTCGGGCATCGTCAGCTTGTTTCCTCATAAATCATACGCTTCAAAAATGAAAACGAAGTCGATTTGCCGATTAAATATTGGAACCGTTTTCCGGAGAATATCAATGCGTTCCTGAATCGGTTTTGCCTTTATTGAATATGACATCTTCGGCCAATACAATATCGCGGCGGTACGGGATTATTGCCTCTCGATATGCCCGCGCCGCACCATATTCAGCATCCATGGCTATCTGGCAGAGCCGCTGGCGAATGTAATCGGAATATACTTCATACTGCTGAATGTCATCCTGTTCGGCAATACGGCGGATCCTGTCGATAGCATTAAGCGTTTTATCCGAGTAGTTTTGATAGGTTACCTCATCCCGGGCGAATTTCGCCAGAATAGAAATATCCGACTCATATTTAAAGCCCTGCTCGCCTGCATATTCGATAAACCTGTCGAGCAATTTCAATGAGAATTCTGTAAAAGGACTGTACTCAAGGATCTCATCCTTGTTGTCGATAGCAAAATCCCTGAGTATCAGCGATGCTTCAAGCGACAGGGGGAAAGGATCATCGGATGCCGGGCTGAAATAATAATCGGGGGGGATTCCTGCGGCGCTGTCGATTACCGAAGCCCCGGGATCATTCAAAAACCGATTACCCTCGAAATAATACCGGGCCGTGGTCAGCCGAATACCGGAACCGTCATAAAGCCCCTTATACTCCTGAACCAGCCCCTTGCCGAATGTCGTATCCCCGATCAAGACCGCCCGCCCGGCATATTTCAGCGAACCGGCCATAATTTCCGCGGCCGAGGCCGATCCCCGGTCAATTAAAATCGCCAGCGGCAAACCGCCGGTAATATCCCGCCCGGTCGATTTGAACTGATCATTCCGCCAGCGCGACCGTCCCTTGATCCCCACAATAAGATGCCCCTCATCGAGAAATAAGTTGGCGGCCGTGACCGCCTCGTTAAGCAAGCCCCCCGGGTTGCCGCGCAGATCGAGAATAATCGCCTTAACCGTATCTTCGTTGTTGAGGTAAAGTGAGTCAAGGCAGGCCAGCAGATCCTCGCCAAGCTTCGCCTCGAAATCCATGATCCTGATATACAGGCTTTTATTCTCGGTCAGGCCCGCATATGGAATATGTATAAGCCGTAACTTTCTTCGTATCAGGCGAAATTCCAGCGTATCTGCCATCTGGTTTCGCGCCACCGTAACATCGACCGGGGTGCCTTCCTCACCGCGCAATATATATGTGGATTGGTAAGAATTCAGCCCGTTCAAATCGGTCGTGTCGGCCCTGATAATGATATCGCCGGTCCGCATCCCGACTTCGCCGGCCGGGCCGTCTTCACGAACCGACATGACCAGCAAACCTCTTTCATGCGTTACCACCGTGATACCGATTCCGCCGTAAGAGCCGGAAAACTCCTCTGTGACACGATCCAGCGCATTCGGTTCCAGGTACCCCGAGTAGCGATCGAGCTTATCAAAGATAGACTGGCGGGCCTGCCTTATCATCTCGGAGGTATTGTATTCTTCGGGATAAAAAAGGTTGATAAGATTCAGTCCGGCGGCCAGCTCCATGGAGTAATACAGGTTTTCATCGGAAACAACATAAAAGGAAAGCCCGGTTATTAGCAGGACCGTGGCGGCGAAAAGTACCACCGCCCATTTCAATGAGCTGTATTTACCCGGCGCGATACCTATTTGATTTTCAGTTTTTTCCTGAGGCAATCCTTCACCTCGCCGAAAATTTCTTCGATTGAGTTTTTACCATCGATTACGACTACCCGTTCCGGTTCACCTCTTGAAATCTCAAGAAAACCGCCCCTGACCCGGTTGAAAAATCTCTCCGACTCCGATTCCAGCCTGTCGACAGTCTCTTTACGGCGGGTGAGAGAGGTCTCATAATCAACATCGATAAGAATGGTCAGGTCGGGAATATGTTGCCCGACCGATAATTTATGAAGTCTCTTGATCGATTCGATATCGAGATCGCGGCCGTAACCCTGGTAGGCGGTGGTCGAGTCGAAAAAACGGTCACACAGGATGACTTTGCC
>QNAH01000210.1 GCA_003641425.1 Candidatus Zixiibacteriota bacterium | reverse complement strand
TATTCATCATGAGTTTTACCGGGTACCGAACTCTGCGCGAGCGCGGCATACTGACACTGCTGTTGCTTATCAACGGCATGCTGATCTTTTACGGACGTCTTCCTTTTCTCGAAAACGGACTGATATTTCTATCCGGTCTGGCGTTCTTCATATTTATGAGATTCCATGAAAAAAACCGGGGGCTGTTTCTGACCGGATTTTTGATAGCAATTGCGGCTCTGGCCGGAAAATTGTTCGGATTTATTCTGCTTGCCCCTGTGATTCTAAGCCTGCTATACAAGCACCGCCGCAAGGCGCTTATGCCATCTCTTATTACTCTTGCCGGTACTGCGGCCGGTGTCATTACGTACACTCTCATTTTTTACGGCGGGAACGTTTCTGTCATGCTCGATTATTATGCCGAACAAACGACCGGGATGTACGGTACCCCGTTCGGCTTTCAGTCCCCACTCGGTTTTTTCAGACAACTTGTAACATACGGTGAATCGGGCGGCCTTTTCGGCCCGTCCCCTTTTCTGACAATCCTTACCGGAATCGGCCTTGTTTTATTCTATTTCACGATAAAACATTTCAGGGACTACGATCGGGATATGTTGCCGCTTTTCTTCTGTGCGGCGTGGCTGATATGCGGATTTCTCGGATTGATGCCTTTCAATTATCGTCCCCTTAGATATACGCTGTTCCTGTTTCTCCCCGCCGCCGCACTGCAGGCATATATCCTCAGCCTGTTGTTTGAAAAGAAACTTGCTTTTAAATATCATAATCGCCTGATTGCAATCCCCCTCACTTTTTTTGTCGGCTGGTATCTTGTCATGCAGATTCTATCATGGGCCGGTTCGGCTGAAATGATTAGCATCTCGGGGGAATCGGCCATGTTTCTAAGCGCCCTGTTATCTTTTTTAATAGCCGTTGTAATATTCCTCCTGCTCGGAATGCGGAACCGGTCGGTCTCGAGAAATATTTTTGCTGTTGTGCTTATACCGCTGGCGCTCGGAATGACGGTCAGGCAGGGAAGTCTGCTTTATCAGGGACTGGTATATCCGGGTACATATCTAAAAGATATAAACCGAGAAATCAGCCAGATGGTCGACAAGGATGCCGTTCTTACTGGTCCGTATATGCCGGCTCTTACCATTGATAATAATATTAAAGGTGTTATTTATCTTTTTGGATTGGTTAATCTTGAAAAAGAATTTTTCAATAAATATCCTGTATCTCATCTGGTTGCGGATCGCAGTAATTTGAACCTTGCCAGGAAGACATATTCATTTATCGGCACTGGCCTTATTCTAAGGTCATTTCGTATACGCGATGCCGGTATTGACCTTATCCGTCTGCCCGGCAATTCGACGGAAATGACATTATATGAAAAAGGAGCTGCAGCATATATCGAGAAAGACTACGATTTCATGCTGGCTTGTTCTGAGCGGTTCTGGCAACAATTCCCCGATAATCTACCTTCAAAATATGCCTATTTTTTCGCGCTTTTTTTGGGTAACCAGCATGATCGTTTACTATTAGAAATTCAGAAATTCGGGCAGCAATACAATGACAATTTCCGGGCTCAATTAATATGCAAAGATTTTATGGATCTTTTGTATAGAAATTCCAGAGATCCTCAATTAAGCCGATTGTCCAATTATTATCATCAGCGGGCACGAGATATCAATCCCACACTGGATTGATTTGTACTATAATTTATGAAAATCCAGGCACAAAAAAACCTCCGCCGAATTGGCGGAGGTTTTAATATAAATAGGAATTAATCGGGAATTAGTACATCCCACCCATGCCGCCCATGCCACCGGGCATTCCGCCGCCGGGCACGCCGGCCGCTTTTTCCTCTTCAGGCTTATCGGCAACGATCGCCTGAGTGGTCAAAAGCAGACCGCTTATCGAAGCGGCATTCTCGAGTGCCGAACGAGTAACCTTGGTCGGATCGATGACACCAGCCTGAATCAGGTCTTCATAAGAGTCTTTCTCGGCATTGTATCCGTAGGCACCCTTCTCCTTTTTGACCTTATCGACAACGATTGATCCTTCGACACCGGCATTATTCGCGATCATACGAATCGGCTCTTCAAGAGAACGGCGGACGATATTGACACCAACCATCTCATCCGCAGTCATCTTCAGGTCGTCAAGAGCGCTCATCACACGCAACAGGGCCACGCCGCCGCCCGGAACAATACCTTCCTCGACAGCCGCGCGGGTTGCGTTGAGAGCATCCTCGACACGAGCCTTCTTCTCTTTCATCTCGGTTTCGGTAGCCGCACCGACGTTGATCACAGCAACACCACCGGCCAGCTTGGCCAGACGTTCCTGTAATTTCTCACGGTCATAATCCGAGGTCGTATCCTCTATCTGCTTTCTGATCTGGCCAATACGGGCTTTGAGATCATCGGTGTTTCCGCCGCCCTCGACAATAGTTGTGTTGTCTTTGTCGATAGTGATCTTCTTGGCGCTGCCAAGATCGGAAACGACTGTGTTTTCAAGTTTGAATCCCAGCTCTTCGGAAATGACCTTACCGCCTGTCAGAATCGAAATGTCTTCCAGCATGGCTTTGCGACGATCGCCAAAACCGGGAGCCTTGACGGCGGCCACCTTGATGGTACCGCGAAGCTTGTTGACAACCAGTGTCGCCAGCGCTTCACCCTCGATATCCTCGGCGATAATCATCAACGGCTTGCCCATCTGGGCGACTTTTTCGAGGATCGGCAGAAGGTCCTTCATGGTGGAGATCTTTTTGTCATGAATCAGAATCACCGGATCTTCCAGAACCGCTTCCATATTGTCCGGGTCGGTCACGAAATAAGGAGATACATAACCGCGGTCGAACTGCATACCTTCGACAATATCCAGGGTTGTCTCGGCCGTCTTGGACTCCTCTACAGTGATAACACCGTCATTACCGACTTTCTCCATCGCTTCCGCGATTTTCTCACCAATCTCTTCATCGCCATTGGCGGAGATGGTGCCTACCTGCTTAATCTTATCGCGCTCGGAGGCAACCGGCTTGCTCAGTTTTCTGATCCCTTCGACTACTTTCTTCGATGCACCATCGATGCCGCGCTTAATAGCCATCGGATTGATACCGGCCGTAACAGCCTTGATACCTTCGCGGTAAATAGCCTGGGCCAGCACGGTGGCGGTGGTGGTACCGTCACCGGCGACATCGGAGGTCTTGGAAGCCACTTCCTTGACCATCTGCGCGCCCATGTTCTCAAAGTTATCTTCCAGTTCGATTTCCTTGGCCACCGAAACACCGTCTTTGGTCACGGTCGGCGAACCGAATTTCTTGTCCAGAATTACATTACGGCCCTTGGGACCCAGCGTAACTTTAACTGCATTGGCCAGCTTATCCACGCCCGCTTTGAGCTTGTCGCGAGCTACGGAATCATATTCTATTAATTTTGCCATCTTACATTTACTCCTTCGTGGTTAACTGATTACAGCCAGAATATCGGATTCGCGGATGAACAGGAATTCCTCACCATCGATGGTGATTTCTGTCCCGGAATATTTTCCGTAAAGCACATGATTTCCCTTTTGAACCGCAACCGGAATCTCTTTTCCGTCTTCTGTGCGGCCCGGACCAACTTCAATAACTTCGCCTTCCTGGGGTTTCTCTTTGGCGGTATCCGGAATAATAATTCCGCCCTTTTTGACTTCGGCCGGCTCCACCGGCTTGACCAGAACACGATCAGCTAACGGTTTCACGTTCATTGAATTTCCTCCTATTTTTGGTTCAGCAATGTCTAAATTTCATATTAACGCTGTTAGCACTCTCTTTCGGTGAGTGCTAATCGGGCGTCAAATATACTCTTTTACGCCTGAATGTCAAGAAATTTCAAAAAAATTTTTGGGAATATTATATTTTTTGTAAGTTGCTGAATAATATAGTATTAACTATTGATCAAGCTGATAGTCGGCGATTATTTTGAGACCCTCGAGAGTAAGAGTCGGGTGCGCAGACTCGATATAGCGGGAATGTTCAATAAACTGGTCGGCCAGACCGCCGGTAGCAATTACCCGGGCATCGCCGCCAAGTTCGTCACGGATCAGCTTGATAATATAATCCACCTGACCGATAGTTCCGTAAAACAGCCCCGATTTAATTGAGTCGGCCGTATTTCGCCCCACCGCAGATTTGGGCCGCTCCACTGTTACCTCGAACAACCTTGCCGCGCGGGCGGCAAGTTCCTGGGCCGATGTTTCCGGTCCCGGGGCAATGGCTCCACCCAGGTATTTCCCCAGATCATTGATCACATCAAAATTGGTCGTCGTCCCATAATCGACTATAATAATCGGTCCGCCGAATTTGACAAATCCGGCCACCGCATTGGCAATTCTATCGGCGCCCACCGCCGAGGGATCATCGTAGGCTATCTTGATCGGCAGCTTTATATTACAGGAGACAATGAGCGGTTCGATCTCCAGATATTTGCCCGACATCCTATGAAAAACAGAGGTCAGACGCGGAACCACCGAGGAGATTATTACCCGGTCCACCTGGGCCGGCTTAAGATCCAGCTTCTCCAAAAGCCCCAGCACAAAAAAACCGCACTCATCAACTGTGAAACTGTGATTCGACGCCAGACGGAAATGATTGATCAGGTTGCCGTCATCGAAAGCGCCGACAACCGTATTGGAATTTCCTATATCTATTGCCAGTAACATAGCGTGAATATATTCATTTCTCCCCGCCCTGTCAATCGCCTAATACCCAATTCGACTAAAGACCTGTTTTTCAGGAAAATTCAAGAACTGCCGATAATTATATGATAGATATGTGACAATTTTGAAAAGTCGGAGGCCGTATGAGAAAATTCCTACTCCTGTCATTAAGTCTTATTCTTCTAATCACGGCGGGATGTACCCGCAAAGTGGTGGTTGTAAAAACACAGCCGGCTGAAACCAAAAAGGCCGTTATCGTTCATCCCACCAAGGCTGAAATCGCATCATCGGAAAATCATCTCAGGCAGGCCAAGAAATTTTATTACAACGGCAAATATAAGCAGGCCAGGAAGCATTGCGAGAAAGCGATCAAATTCAATCACAGTAATTGGGAGGCTCATTACTATCTTGGCCTCACCATGCAAAAAAAACGCGAATATGCCGTTGCTGTCGAAGCCCTGGGCGTGAGTCTGAAGTATTCGCCCGAAAACAGATTCGTCAGATCGGAATTACATCTGGCCATCGGTTACAGCTGGGAAAAACTGGGCAATGCCAAAAAGGCCGGGACAGAATATTCACTG
>QNAH01000209.1 GCA_003641425.1 Candidatus Zixiibacteriota bacterium | reverse complement strand
GATCGGCCAGAACCTCGAGAGGTTAGGTTTTATAATCACTTTCGCATATATACGGAGGATTGGAGAGGATGAGATCAAATTTGCTGTCGGGATCTATCGAATCAAACAGGTTGGAAACAAGAAATTGAATCTGACCGCTTACTTCACTCATGGCGGCGTTTTTCCTGGCCATGGTCAATGCCGCTCGCGAGATATCGGCGGCCGTCACCCATGAATCGGGCAGTTCGGCGGCCATAGTAACGGCGATGACGCCCGATCCGGTTCCCAGATCGAGAATCTGTGGAGACTCGATACTTTCGTTGCGTACATAATTGATGGCCAGTTCGCATAGCAATTCGGTTTCGGGAATCGGCACCATGACATCAGGATCGACCAGGAATTTCCTGCCGTAGAAATATGCCTCGCCAAGGATGTACTGAAGCGGATAGCGGGTGGCGCGTCTGGCAACAATATTGTTAAATTTTTCGAGGGTATGATTGTCGATGAGAGTCCAGCCGTGCAGATAGATGGCGATCCGTTCGACATCGAGTATGGATTGCAGGATTATTTCCACCTCGGTTGCGGCGGTTTCAATGCCGGCCTCGCGGAGTTTGTGCTCGGCATCTTTAATAAGCTGGTGAAATTCCGCTTTTTCCATGATTACAGCGGCAGAGACATAATGCCGTTTTCAAGCATCGGCTGTAATTCCGGGGGAGAGGCACACCCGGAGCGGGCATGGCCATGCAGGTGATAAACAGTTTTGCCCGACTTTTTATTTCTTTGTTCAGTCATAACCAAAGGGGAAGAAAGAAGAACCTCGCGCGCGATAACAATGCCGCCGAAGGTTATGGCTGATGCTTTAATAAAATCGCGTCTTAACATTTGCTGTCATCCTCCTCTTCAGCGGCCAGATTGAAGTTATTGATTTTCATCCCCGGCACTTTCATCAGGACCCCGAACTGGGGGTATATAATCCGGTCGAAGGTAATCGTCTCGATATTCGAGAAGGCTTCCAGTATCGATTGGTTAGTACGCATATTTTTAACCGGTTTGCTGATTTTCCCGTTTTCGATCAGGAAGGTACCGTCGAGGGTGGTGCCCGTAACCATGGTCCGCATCGGATTGAGAAAATTAAGGTACCAGAAATGAGTTATCAGGATACCTTTTTCGGTGGATTGGATCATCTCTTCGATGCGTCCATTGCCGGGCGCGACGGACATTGTTTTGGGGTAGGGGCCGAAGCTGTTGGTCGGCGCCAGGGCATGGCCGGTTGATACCGTGTCCATCAGATTAGCGTAATATGAATTATAGACGACGCCCCGGGCGATACCGTTTTCAATCAGGGGAACATTTTTTCGAATGACACCTTCATAGTCAAAAGGGCGGAAATTGAAATCGGGATCATCGGCATCTTCGGTGACACTAAAATTATCACCGGCGATTTTTTCACCGATTTTCCCGGCCATGAAAGAGCGGTGTTGATATAAAGTTTTGCATCCAAAGCCCATGAATGAGAGGAGCAGGAGTAATTGTCCCACGGCGGCCGGCTCGAGGATGACGGTGTACTGACCGTCTTCGAGAGTAACCGGGTCTCTCGAAGCGGCGGCCTTTTCGGCGGCTCTTTTACCCAGCCGATGGATGTCTATTCCGGAAGCATCACGATTGAATTCCAAGGCCCAGCCTGAGTTGCCGTGATCACCCGCCATGGTCAGATTGAGCCGGGCATTGTTGCCGAGAAAAAAGCGTTCCATCCCAAGGCTGTTGGCGATTGCAAGCCCGTTGTGCTCGATACGGAATGCTCCCGATGCTTTAAGATTACCTTTATGCCCCAGATGCGATAATATTTCCACGGCCTCGGCGCGCTTTTTGGGGCCGAATTCTTCAGTTCCTTTTATAATGTATGGTTTGCGGACCGGGTCGGCCCCGGGTTGGGGAAGGGATACGAATTTATCGTC
Source organism: Candidatus Zixiibacteriota bacterium (assembly GCA_003641425.1). Classification (GTDB taxonomy): domain Bacteria; phylum Zixibacteria; class MSB-5A5; order GN15; family PGXB01; genus PGXB01. The sequence continues at coordinate 3,374 of QNAH01000209.1, read as the reverse complement.
GGGGGTCATATACCGCATGATTTTTTCGCTGTCATCGATAGCTTTTCTGATGCCGGGATCGGTAATATCTCCGGTGGCGGTGACGCCTATCCGTTTGTCCTTAATGGAGCGGATATACAGGATGGTTTCTTCGGTGTCGATATTGTCACTTATCCGTGATTCGGCAAAGCGGGTCAATGACAATTGCTGATACTCGAGGACAGCCTCGCACATATCACTATCGGTAAGCGAAATTGCTTTTTTGACCAGTTCCAGGGCTTCATTTTCTCTTATCACGGCATCATCCTCCTATCTCGATCCGATCGAATCTGGCCGGGGAAGCTCCCTGGGCGGTCCGCGCGTTCTGTCCCGGCTGACCTTTTCCGCAATTGGGTGTGCCCCAGATACGGTATGAATTTTCGTCGGCGATGCCGCTGCATTTATTCCAGAAGTCAGTGGTGCATCCGGAGTAGGTGGGATTTTTGATCGGCGTGGTCAGTTTTCCGCCTTTGATTAACCATCCAATCTCGCATCCGAACTGGAAATATCTCCGTTCGTCGTCGATCGACCAGGAGTTGACGGTATCCATATAGATGCCATCGTCGATCTCAGAGATCAATTGTTCGAATGATTTATCACCGGGGGAGAGGTTGATATTGCTGATTCTGACAATCGGGATATTGGCCCAGCTGTTGGCGCGCATGGCGGCGGTCGAATTCATCCCAATTTTTGCGGCTGTCTCACGGGAGGAAAGGTAATTTACGAGTATGCCGTTTTTAATCAGCTCGGCCGGGTAGGCGGGGACGCCTTCGTCATCGTAGGCATAATTGGCCAGACCATGGGGTGCGGTCGGATCACTGATGACGGTGACGATATCCGAGGCATATTTTAATTTTTCGAGATTTTCGGGGGTGGCGAAAGATGTTCCGGAAAAATTGCGCTCGGAGCCGAAGACGCGGTCGAGTTCAAGGGCATGGCCGATAGATTCATGCATCTGCAGTGACACCTGATCGCCCGACAAGAGCAGGGTGGTTTCTTTTTCGGGGCATGTTTCGGCCCGCTGGAGCATTTTGACCTCCTCGACCAGGCGGGGAACGGCATCATTCATTTTCAATTCTTCGAGTAATTCGAAACCTTTGGTTTCATATTGTCCTGATGAAGTGGGGAATGACCGTTCGTATCGTTCGCGATGCCCTTTGGTCATGCCCAGGCTCAGGCCAGCCCCGGTATGTATAAGCACCTGGGAGATCGCGGCACCGTGGATGGAGACAAAATATTTATCGCGGCGCCGAAATCCGGCGAAGCAATTCCGCGAATTAATAATATCGCCTCCGTTGTCAGCCATATTTTTGTCAATGTCCATCAGGTAGGCGATTTTATCATCGAGAGGTATAGAAAACGGATCGATCTCATGTGATGAGATGTATTCACCCTGCACCGCTTTTGCCGGGGCCAGTTGCACCGGTTCTTTGTTGACAAGCGCCGACGCCTCGGCGATATCGACGGCAAGTTTTGTTTTTTCAATGATCGAGTTTTCGGTCAAATCATCGGTGGCGGCAAATCCCCAGGCGCCGTTTTTGATTACCCTGATGCCGATGCCGCGTGATATCGTCTGTTCGATTGGTTCGATGGTCCCGTTGGAAACCGAAAGGTTTTCATCCTCGATATTTTCAATCCGAATATCGGCATATTCGACGCCAAGAGAGCGGCATCTATCGAGCGCCATTTCTGCGATTTTTTTCCTTATCATATATTCATCCCTGATTGTTGCTCCAATATATAAAATATTTTTCCGGCATGCCAGCGGTTTATGAAAAGACGCTTGTTATCTGCTTTCGCTTTTCGTAATTTAGCGTCCAATTAAAATTCTCGATGACTGGAGTCCTTATTAAATGAAAAAATCGACGGTTTTATGGATAGCGGCAATTGCAATCACGTTAAGTTCGGTTATATATCAGCGGATGACAGGACCGACCTACCCGATTCGCGGGTCGGTGGAAATCGGCGGTGAAAAAATAAAATACGAATTGCTGACCACGCATGAGACAGATAAGGATGCCCGGATGGAGATAAAAGTGCCGGACGCGGGTGTTGCCGGGGAAATCCGTTGGAAACGATATAAGAGTTACGATGACTGGCAAATCGAGCCTCTGGAACGAGAAGGGGATAATCTCATTGTGACGGTGCCCGCGCAACCTCCGGCGGGGAAAGTCGAGTACGGAGTAACACTCCGTGATGATACAGGGAATCTTTATGAACTCAGCGATAAACCTGTCATCATTCGTTTTAAAGGGGCGGTTTCGCTTTATGTTCTTGTTCCGCATATTATTTTGATGTTTGCCGGGATGCTCTGGGCCACCCGGGCCGGATTTGAAGCGGTATTTCGGGGAGAGAAAATATATAGTCTGACACTGTGGACGACGGTTTTAATATTTGGGGGCGGCCTGGTATTCGGGCCGCTGGTGCAGAAATTGGCCTTCAACGAATGGTGGACCGGCTGGCCGTTCGGGCATGATCTAACAGATAGCAAAACAGCATTTGTGCTTATATTCTGGATAGCAGCATTGTGGCGAAGCCGCTTGAAGGGGCAGGGAAGATTCTGGATTATTACGGCGGCGGTTGTAACGCTGGCGATATATCTTATTCCGCACAGTGTGCTGGGTTCGGAAATAGACTATACCAAGATACAGCGACCGTAAGGCGCGATATATTCACTTAATTATTTCTTTTGATTTCTGAGCCGCTTTTAATCTGGCTTCCTGCTCATGATTTTGCAGGGTGGTTATTATTTCTTCGAGATCGCCGTCGAGGATAGCATCGAGTTTATGCAGGGTCAGCCCGATACGGTGATCGGTGACACGCGACTGGGGGAAATTATAGGTCCGTATTTTGGCCGAGCGGTCGCCGGAACCGACCATGGATTTACGTTCCCGGGCGATTTCATTGTTCTGCTCATCGATCATTTTATCCAGCAGACGGGTGCGCAGGACCTGAAGGGCGCGAGCCTTGTTTTTATGCTGTGATTTTTCATCCTGGCAGGTGACCACCAGCCCGGTAGGGAGATGGGTGATCCGGACTGCCGAGTCGGTGGTATTGACCGATTGTCCCCCCGGGCCGGATGAACGATAGACATCTATCTTGAGATCGTTCTCGTCGATATTTATATCTATATCCTCAGCCTCGAGAAGAACAGCCACGGTTGCGGCCGAAGTGTGGATCCGGCCCTGAGACTCGGTGACCGGGACACGCTGAACCCTGTGAACGCCGGATTCGTATTTGAGATGTCCATAGGCACCGTCGCCTTTGACCAGGAAAATGACCTCCTTGATACCGCCGAGTTCGATATAATTGGAGGAAAGCATTTCTATTTTCCAGCCTTTTTCCTCAGCATATTT
>QNAH01000208.1 GCA_003641425.1 Candidatus Zixiibacteriota bacterium | reverse complement strand
TGCCGCCATCGCCCCATCGAACGAATCATTGTCGAACGGAAGTCTGGCGCCCGGCGGCGAATGTACGAAGCCGACATTTTTAATGCCCATTCTTTCGGCATTTTCACGGCAGACCTCGACCCGCCGCCGTGACGCATCAACACCTATGACTTCATCGGTATAGGGCGCCGTTATCAGCGACGGCCATCCGTCACCGGGTCCGAAATCGAGCAATCGGCCGCCGCCGGTGGCATACAAAAAATCATAACACGCGCCGCGGTCACACCAGTGCATGCGTTTGGCGGGATCAAAGGGCTGATATATCACGGGAAGAATGCGCCCCGACTGCGAATCCATGTGATCGTAAATGAATTCCACAGAATCACACATGTCCGGACGCATCTCCTTTTTGATCCAATCCAAAATTGTCTGGATCATACAATACTCCTTTACCGGGAGGTGCTGAAAGCAGAATCATATTCTTCCCGCAGCATACCATAGTCGATTCCATCGACATATTCGCCGCTGAAGAAATATTCCTGTCTCAGAACCTCCTCCCTGATAAAACCAAGTCTTTCCTGGAACCGCATCGACACCTCGTTTCCGCTGTGAGTGTATGATTTCAACCTGCGGAAACCCAGGTCATCGAATACGTATTTTATCATTTTACGAGCCGTTTCCTCGCCTATACCCTGTTTCCAGAATTTTTTGTCGAGAACGATTCCCCAGTAGCATTTCCTTTCGTAATAATCAATATCGTATAACTCGACCACCCCGGCATTCTCACCGGTCTCATTGGAGATAATGCTGAAAGCCATCACATCATCTCTATTGATCCTGTCTTCAAAAACCTTTTTGGCTTTTTCATAGGGCCGGGCCCTGAAATACCGATCATCGAGATAAGTGATTTCCCGGTCATGGTCCCAGCGATAATGATCATCGAAATCATCCATTGATATGGGCGTGATGAATACTCTTTCACATTCGAGGAATCTGACTCTTTTCAGGTTCTGCTCGTTTTTCATTTTAATCACCTCCTGCTATTACAATACAGCTTTCGCCGGGGCAGATCAGTAACGCCCTTTTCTTTTGCGGTCCATTTTGGCCCATTGCTTCTGAATTATCGAAAGCTTTTTCCATTTTTTGTTTTCCTCGATACGCGCCCGCTGGTCTTTTCGTATCGACATGTACTTGATTTCTTTCTGCAGTTTCATATAACTTCGATATCGCCCCTGATCGAGATCGCCATTTTTAACCGCTTCGAGCACCGCACATCCGGGTTCGTTTTGATGGGCGCAATCGGTGAAACGGCATTGCGAAGCCAGTTGTTCGATATCGGCAAATGTCCGCTCGATCCCTTCCTCATCATCCCACGCCTGTATTTCGCGAAGTCCGGGAGTGTCGATCACAATTCCGCCGTTCGGAATTAAGTGCATCTCGCGTGAGGTTGTGGTGTGACGACCCTTGCCGTCATACTCCCTCACCGCTCCCGTTTTCAGTCGGTCATCGCCAAAAAGACCGTTGATAATAGTCGATTTGCCGACTCCGGATGACCCGAGAAAAACTGCTGTCCGACCGTTCTTTATATGATCCTTTACACAATCAAGCCCTTCTTTTTCAAGAGCCGTCATGACATAAATCGGAACACCGCTGGCCGAATTGCCGACCTGTTCCAGACGTACCTCCACATCTTCGCAAAGATCGGCCTTGTTCAATATCACCACCGGCGAGGCTCCGCTGTTCCAGATGATACTTAGGTAGCGCTCGATTCGGCGGATATTAAAATCGGAGTCGAGACCCGCGACCAGAAAAACAGTATCGATATTGGCCGCCATCACCTGCTCATCAGTTTTAGCGCCGCCCAGCACGGCGGTTCGCGAAAAACTGCTTCGCCGAGTCAAAATCGCGTGAATTGTGGCGGTTTTTTCTTTAATGCGGACATCAGCCGCGACCCAATCGCCGACCGCCGGGAAATCGGCCCGGCTCACGGCGACATGCCGCATCCTTCCCGATATTTGGGCCGCCAGTTCACCGAATTCGCTGAAAAGAACATAACGTTCTTTCTGTTCGAGGGCCACCCGGGCCGGGATCAATCCGCTGTTTTTATATGATTCAAAATTATTTTCGAAATCTCCGTTCCATCCTAATGATGTTAAATCCATCTCTGCAATTCCTCAAATTGATGTAAAATTGTCATGTCCCCGCAGAGGAATCGTCTGATAACATGCTTGCAAAAGATTCTAAACATATTCCCCTGTGAGAATTTGTCTCGTTACTCTGGATTTGATAAAGTCCCGACATAATACAATCTCCTTTCCGGATGAATTTTCGCCATTAATCCGCGATCTGTCTTTTCGGGGAATTAGAAACCGCGGACAACGATCGTGCCCGCGGCTTTGAAGAATATATGTGCCGCCCTTTGATTAAGGCAACAAACTTTAATATTCGATGCTACTTAAGAGCTTCAACAGCACGCGAGGCGCGAAGCAGTGTATCGCAGATTTTTTTGCACAGTCATATCACGCCTCCTGTGTTAAGAGTTGCCGGTAAATAAGCTCCTTATAGACTAAGTCGCCTTATTTTACGGAAATGTCAAGAAAAAAGTTGCGAAAGTATCAAGAAAACATCGCGCTGATGCTCTCGCGGTTGTGGATTCGCTTGATCGCCTCGCCGAAAAGGTGCGCAACCGAGACAACTTCGATTTTCTCATTGAATTCTTCCGGCTGATTTTCAACCGTATCGGTAATAAATATTTTCTTAATCGGGGACTTCGCCAGGCGCGCTATTGTTCCTTCGGCTAAAACACCGTGCGCCACCGCGGCATAAACCGCCACCGCGCCCTTTTCGATCAGCTTTTCGGCCGCTTCGATAAGCGTCCTTCCCGAAATTGTGAAATCATCGACCAGTATGGCAGTCTTACCGGCCACATCGCCGATTATTTCCAATACTTCCGCCTTTTCATCATGCGCCACCCGTTCTTTGTCGGCAATCGCCACCGAGAGTCCCAGACATGAAGCATACTGCCGAGCCATATGGGCGTAACCGGTGTCGGGCGAAACAAAAATACCGTCCTCGATTTTTTCCATTTTGATCCGGTCGCACAGTGCGGGAAGGGCATACAGATTATCCACCGGGACCCTGAAAAAACCCTGAATCTGCGGGGCATGGAGATCCATCGTCACCACCCGGTCGGCCCCGGCCGCCTCGATCGAATCGGCGCAGACCCGGGCTCGGATCGAAACCCGCGGTTCGTCTTTTTTGTCCCCTTTGGCATAGCTGAAATAAGGGATCACGGCCGTGACCTTATCGGCGCTGGCGCGCTTGAAAGCATCGATCCAGAACAGAAGCTCCATAAAATTGTCGTTGGCGGGAAAGACAGTTGATTGGACAATATAAACTTTGCGCCCGCGGACATTTTCAAGAATCCGGACAAAGGTATTGCCCTCGGAAAAATGAATGGCTTCGTTTTGGCCCGATTTTATTTTAAGATAATTACAGATTTTTTCGGTCAGCTTTTTACTGCCGCTTCCTGCGAAAACCGCCATTTCATCCGGTTTCATCTTTGGAACCTCCCCTGCCTGACAAACCTGTAAACAAAAAAGGTGATCAAATCAGTCATAAGGGATAATAGCAGGATAATCCGCTTTGTCAATCTCAAAAACTGCTATTGGTCACCGTTGACAGGCTGAGATTGCATTAATGTTGAATATATGCGTTATAATGATAAAAGGGGCCGGGAGCATAACACTCCCGGCCCTTTTTTATCGAAACATAAGAAGCCGATTATACCCCTGAGATCTGAAGATCCTTCGGATACTCGATTCGATACGGTATCCGTATTTCTATTTTCTCGCCCGGATTTAGCCCGATAATCCAGACCGCCTTGCCCTTTTCATCAATCCTGTTTGGCTCCGGCACGACATCATCTATCTTGACCTTTATCCGATTATCCTGACTGACCGGAAACGGCTCTTCGAGCGTTATTTGCCGCGCCTTTTCCCCGTTGTTGGTCAGACTGATTTTGATTGTTTTCTCGATCCGCCATTTGTCGCCCTTGTCGTTCTTTTTCTCCTCGATTATTTCCCGCTCTATTTTGATATTATTGTCTTTGCCGAACGGGAGTTTGAACATCTGCCCCGGCGCAATCAGATCGCGGATGCCGGCTTTTCCGAGATAATCTGCCCCCGCGAATATCGACACTTCACCCGGCATCAGCGGCGCCTCATCCTGATTCGTTATCGACACCAGCCTGAAAGCATCCGCGGCATTACGGGGACGGCAGATCAGCCCGATTGTATTATCCAGCTTGAAAGTCGAAATATGAGCCTTGACCGCTTTCTCGCCGGATAAGATAGACTCGGGTGTTTTTATTTTAAAAGTAGTATTAAATGCTCCGGAATTTATAGCCGCAAAAGCCATATCTGCGGCGACGGTAACCCCCTGTATATTCTCTAATAGATTTACCGTTTGGATGGGCTTGCCCATTGCAACTGAAGATTCTTCGGCTCTTCCACCTCGAATATGCAGCTGTTCCATAATAGATAAGAACCAGGGTCTGAAATCGCCGGGACCGGCGCCGAGTGACGGCATCGCGGTCGAGAGGGTTAATTCGACATCATTCCAATCCTCGCCGGTATACTGGGAGACTTCGGCAAAATAACCCAGCTCGACACTATCATCTTTATCATGCAATCGCGCATCATAAAGAGGTCTCCAGGTGGCGTTACCGATCATGTATTTCAAATCGATTTTGACCGGGCCGGGCTTTTCAAGCATCAAACCAATCTCGACAGTACGGCTCTGCCTCTGCCGATCACGCTGTAACACATTCTGTTCATCGCGAAGCTGTCGGATAAGGTTGTCAATCTCCTCTAGTTCGACCAAAGCCAGCCTGATCGAATCGCTTACCTCCCGCAACGCCTTCCCGACAAAAAGATACACCTCTTTCCATTGCGAAACATCGAGATTCAGCGACTGAAGCTGATCGGCAATATCGCGACCCGATTCTTCTTTGATCGAATTTAGAAAATCTTTCTGGAACCTGAATGACTCCATCCGATCGCTGATTGCCTGACGATCGTTGTTTTCAAGCTTTTTAATCTTCTTCTCAAGCTCAGCCGCCGTTTTATTGGGATCTTCCAGATGCGAAACGACGCGATGGTTCAAACCGAGCAAAGTGATACCATCGACTCCCTCAGCCGAAATATTGAAAGACGTGGCATCGACATACATGGGCAGATTTTCGATCAGGACCGTATGTTTACCGGCCGGCAGATCAAGAACGGCGGTTCTGGTGATCTGTGCCCGATCGGGAAAAACGGTGACATATTTGATGGGAGCG
>QNAH01000207.1 GCA_003641425.1 Candidatus Zixiibacteriota bacterium | reverse complement strand
TTCATCAGTTCCCTGGTGCGCGAAATCCTTCATACTTCGGACTATTTTGGCAACCCTATTGACACCGTCAAGGGTTTGCTCCAGAGCGCCGGGGATTTCATCCATGATATAATCAATATCCGTCTCTTTCTTCAGGCGCGTCCTTTCTTCGTCCAGTGCCCGGGAGTCCTCACCCTTCACCGCTTTCCCCCAAAGCATATCGCAACCGGTCAGCAGTTTCCGAATGGACTCAAACGATTCTGAAAGAAAACGGGTGTTATCGCCTACAAACTGGATTGGAGTATTTATTTCGTGGGCAATGCCGGCGGCCAGTGAGCCAATTGCCTCGAGGTGCCTTGCCTGGAGGACCTGTTGTTCAAGCATCCTCCGTTCTTTCTCGGCCTGTTTGCGATCGGTGATATCCTCCATTGTAATAATCGCGGCAATTACCCGGCCCCGGCGGTCCTTGACCGTCGAAGAAACAATCCGGAAAGCAATATGCTCATTCCCGATCATTCTATCAAAATACGATTCATGCGGTTTCCCGTCATTCAGACTGATGATCAGAGGGCAACAATTGCAGATCCTCGCATCAGGGGATCCATGAAAAACATTATAGCATTTCGGTCTACGCGAAACATCGATTTCCGGGAATCGATTCTTCACCCACTGATTGACCGAGATGATTTCCATTTCGGGAGTCGTAACAATTATACCCAGGTGCAGGTTGTCCACGAAATTTCTATACAGATTTCCGCTTTGCTCCAGCTCGCCGTCCAGTTCATCGGCGCAATCCAGCTTTTTCACCAGGCCGATCATGCGCTGTTTCTCACTCGATTCAAAGTATATAAACGAAATATCAGCCCTAAAGATATCGCCGTTTCGAGTGAGAAGAGAAAATTCACCCCTGTAAGATCCGTGCCGTCGAGCCTCTTCCCACCGTTCCTTCCACATATTTTTCTCATGTCCGGGGATAATATCACACAGCGTCATGGCCTGTAATTCTTCTCTGGAATATCCCAAGGCCTTACAGGTCGTATCATTGACACAAACAAAATTTTCATCGAGATCCATCCAGAAGGCGATCTGGTTCATCTTATCGAAGAAATGCATCGCAAAAGATTTATAATCACCAATTATCGCCTTTTTCCCACTTTCTCCCCGCAGAGTTACATCATTGCTGTTCATCTTCAATTTCCTCCTGCGAACATTACTGCACCATTTTTCCGGCTAATCACGCATGACACGCGATTACGTCCAGGAAAATGTATTGGCACAATCAGATGTTTTATAACATCTCTTGTTGCGAGGCCCCTCGCCTTCAAATTATTTCCGGCGGTATAACGGTAATACTGGTGAGATAACCCTGGTGTCTAAGCAAATGCCCCTATTAGCCGTCATAATCAACTCGCCATTAATTATAGTTAATCAATAACCAATTGTTTATATCTATACTTTTTTATAATTATCGTCATAAATAATTTGGACTTTACCGTCAAAATCGTCTTTTATTAAAATTTCAAATGTTTTTTTTGTTTTGATTTTCGACAAATTATTGCAAATGTTCAGATTGATATCAAAATTGCGCAATACGGGAAAAATCCTCCAATCATATTGGAGACATAAATTTCATATCTAAATGCGGCGATTATGGAAATTATAGCCCCATTCGTGCGGACGCCAATTTGTGTATGGGACAACAGCTATTTATATGAACATCAATCGGGCCGCCGCCTGAATGAATATTTTTCAATTGAATTTCGGTAAGAACCGCATCGTATCCCGGGAAAATGTTTAACTGCCAGACTTTGCCGATAAGAAGAATATTAAAGAATATTGTGGACGAAATCGCATTTTCTATTATATTTAGGCATTAGCGAAATGTGAAAATTTCAGTTTAATCTTTTTGGGGAATCGTGAGGTATCCTCACTTTCCTGCCTGTTTCACGCCGTTCCCCGTCGGTTATGAAAGGAGCTATTGATGTCCAGACTATCATGGTATGCGTCAGCCGATCAAAAGATCGGTTTGATATATACGATGTTACTGATTTTTGTGGTACTGCCGGCAATACCGATCCAGGCCGGTCAGGTAACCGTAGAATATTCATTCGAATATCCGCAGATGACGACAACGGTCATCGACAATATAACTTACGACAGGATCATTTTAACGGAGGCGCCAAACTCGGGTCTTGCCGGACAGCCGGCACTTCCGGCCCGCGGTGCACAAATATTAATTCCGTACGGGGCCGGTGTTTCCAGCATTCAGATTATCGCCGAGGATAAGATACTGATCGGCGACGGTTACCGGATTGAGCCGGTCGGGACGCCGTTTCCCCTATCCGCCAACCCGGGAACACTTGTTCCGCCAAAGCCGGATGAAGCAATCTACAGTTCGGGACAGCCATTTCCGGCAACCCGGTATGATAATATGGGGACACAGAAATTTCGGGGATACGAGATCTTAGTGCTTAAGCTCAAGCCGACCGAGTATATACCGGATGCCGGAGAGCTTTATTATTATCCCAAATTGACGGTGGTGGTCAATACGGCCGAGGGCGGCAAATCGGCGCCGCTTTTCAGGGGGCTTCCGCGGGATGAAATCGAGGTTTTGAGAAAAATCGATAACGCCGAGACGGTTGCATCATATTCATCCGCGGCCAAGATGGGCGGTGATGCGGTCTATGATCTGCTGATGATAGTCGACCCGACCCTGACCACTTTTTTCCAGCCCCTCAAGGATTACCATGATACAACCGGTATTTTGACCGACATGGTCACCACCGATGACATAGGAAGCAACGATCCGGAATCTCTACGTGATTATATAAGGAACCGGTACCTGACCGACGGTATTGAATATGTCCTGATCGGCGGCGATGACGATATATTTCCGGCGATAGATCTTTATGTGGACGCATGGGAGGGCAGTGAATATTTCGATACGGATATGCCGGGTGATCTGTACTACGGCTGTCTGGACGGGACATACAACTATGACGGCGACGACAGGTGGGGCGAACCGACCGACGGTGAGGGCGGCGGCGATGTCGATCTTGTGGCCGAGGTTTATGTCGGGCGCGCTTCGGTGGGTTCGGCTCCGGAAGCATACAACTTCGTGATCAAAACCATGGCTTATCTGACATGCGATGATCCCTATCTGAACAATGTTCTCATGGTCGGCGAGCATCTTACATTCGGCGGCCTGGGGGAATACGGTGGCTATTCCAGCGATGAGCTGATTGATTTTTCGGATGCCCATGGATATACGACCTACGGAATCCCGTCGAAGGCATATAATCTCGAAAAGCTGTATGACCTGACCTATCCGGGCAACGATTGGCCTGCCTCGGAGCTGTACGGCGCGGTCAACGATGGAACACATATCATCAATCATTACGGCCACTGTAATACAAGCTGGGCATTGAAATTATCCAGCACTGATGCCCTTAATTATTTCAGTAATTACGATTATTGTTTCATTTATTCCCAGGGATGTTATGCCGGTAATTTCGACGGCGCCGAATGCTGGGCGGAATACGTCACTATCAAGGACGACCAGGGCGCCTTTGCGGTGGTGATGAACGCGCGTTACGGATGGGGCGACTGGCACACCGACGGTCCGTCACAGCGATTCAACCGCGAGTTCTGGGACGCCGTTTACAATCCGGCCGAAGCGACGCCTGAGATGGGCCGGGCCAATCAGGATTCCAAAGAAGACAATATTTACCGTATCGATGAAAGCTGTATGCGCTGGTGCACGTACCAGCTCACATTGTTCGGCGACCCGACGGTGCCGTTCAAGACGGTCAACGCGCTGGCCTTCAATTATCCCGACGGCTGTCCGCGAGTCCTGCCCAAAGGTCAAACGGCCCTCTTTGATATCGAGGTGATACCATCGGGCCTGGGAGCGGCGGTTGCGGGAAGCGGCCAGCTTCATTATCGAATCAACGGCGGGGATGTTCAATCCACCTCCATGACCGAGAAATCGGCCGACAGTTATGAGGCGGTATTGCCCGCCCTGAATTGCGACGATATAATCGAGTATTATATCAGTGTCGATGAGGTATCGAGCGGCACGATTTATGATCCCGACCCGTCGAATCCGCATATTGCCATCGTGTCGGAGGAGACCATTGTGGCCTTTGAGGATGATTTCGAGACGGATAAGGGCTGGACGGTATCGGGCGGGCTGTGGGCGCGCGGTATCCCGACCGGCCAGGGAGGCGACGACCCGACATACGGTGTTCCCGATCCGACCGAGGGGTGCAGCGGCCCCAATGTTTACGGTTATAATCTTAACGGTGATTATGAAAACGCCCTGGGCGAGATGCACCTGACCAGCCCGGCGATTGACTGCAGTAATCTGAACAACGTTCATCTCAGGTTCTGGAGATGGCTCGGTGTCGAATGCCCGAATTTCGATCATGTTTATGTCCGGGTGAGCAATAACGGTACCGACTGGATTGATGTCTGGGAAAACGGTTCGACAATCGCCGATAACTTCTGGATGGAAATGGAATATGATATTTCGGATGTGGCCGACGGCGAGGAAAATGTTTATGTCCGGTGGACGATGGGTCCGACCGATTATGATATGCGTTACCCCGGCTGGAATATCGATGATGTCGAGGTGGTATCGTTCAATTGCCTGTCTTACGTTTGTGGTGACGCTGACGGCAGTGGCGGGATCAATATCCTGGATGTGACCTTCATTGTCAATTACCTGTATAAGGGCGGCGCGGCCCCGGAACCGCTCGAGGCGGGCGATCCCAGCGGAAACGGTTCCGTCAACGTTCTCGATATTTCATATATCATACAGTACCTGTATAAAGGCGGTCCTCCCCCGATTTGCCCGCAATAATTTCACCACCCCATACAAAAAGGGCGTTCGCTTTGGCGAACGCCCTTGATTTTTTTATATTCGAAGTCCGTGGATTACCCGGCGACAGTCACCGGCATGCCCATCATCGGCCATATCAGCCAGACAAAGACGCCCAGCACAACCATCAGGGCAATACTGGCCGGGATACCGGCAACAAAGAACTGCCCGCTGGTGAACTGTTTACTTTCATACGCGATAGCATTGGGGGCCGCTCCGACCAGAAGCAGAAACGGCATACCGGCCACGGTTAGCGATGCAAACAGCACGACTTCGGGGGCCACACCCAGATACGGTGCAATCACCAGCGCCACAGGGAGGGAGATGGCGATAGCGGCGACATTCATGATAAGGTTGGTCATGATAAGGACAAAGAGTGCGATACCCATGACAAATATAAACCAGGTCGCATTTTGGAGTATTCCCAGCCAGATAATGGCCAGCCAGCTGGCCGCACCGGTCTGC
>QNAH01000206.1 GCA_003641425.1 Candidatus Zixiibacteriota bacterium | reverse complement strand
TGTCTCCAGGACACTGAGCAGTTTTGCCTGGAGTCTCAGCGGCAATTCGCCGATCTCATCGAGGAGCAAAACCCCGTTGTTGGCCGCCAGGAACAATCCCCGGCGATTATCATCGGCTCCGGTAAAGGCCCCCTTGTGATACCCGAACAGCTCCGATTCGATCAATGTTTCCGGGACCGCCGCGCAATTGATTGCCACATAGGGCCCGTCAGGTCGGACTATCGAATGGAAATACCGTGCCAGGTAGTCTTTGCCCGTGCCCGTTTCTCCGGTAAACAGTATGGGGATATCGGTATTACCAAGCAGTCTCAGGTGAGAGATGATCTCTTTCATCCGGCTGTTGCGGGTCGGGAATTCATGCCGGCTGGAACCGGCATTTTCCAGTTGTGACAAATCAGATTTATCGGCCAGTTCGATATTGCCGATAAGTTTCTGGATCAGCATGGCTTTTTCATCGATACCGCAGACATTATACAGTTCTTCGGCCCGGCAGAGGTACATAGTCCGCTGGCTGAGTCCAAAGGCCGGACATTTGCCGGCGGCGGCAAGACTGTCGGCCAGTTCGAAACGCGCCCGGCTTTCTTCGAGCGTGGCGATCGATGATACAAAGGCGTTTCTGGCCTTCTTTTTGTCTTCGAGATGCATGTGGCACTCGGCCTGAATTCAGAGGAGGGCGCCTATTTCGACCGAATCCTCAAGCTTCTTCATCAGCGCCAGGGACTTGTTGGCCATTTGAAGAGCCTTGCGGTAAAGACCGCGGTTGAGCAACAGCTCGGCAGTCTGACGCATGGCGCGTGCGGCCAGAAGCGAATCCGGCGCCATTTTCGAAGCGGCCGTGACAGCTCTGGCAAGTAATGTCTCGGATTCGTCCAGCCGGCCCGTCTTATACATCAGTTCGCCGGAGTAGGTCAGGTAGATGATCTCTTCTTTGGCCATGTTGTTTTTCTCGACGTACTGACGGCCGGTAGTAAGAGCTTCTTCCGCTTCATCATACCGAGCCTGTTGCATGCGGACATATCCCAGCGAAAGATATGACCGTGCAAGTTCGACCTGGTCGTCGAGCTCGGTTGACAGCTCGATATTGAAGCGGATATTTTCGCCGGCCTGATTGAGTTTACCCATCAGGGTATGGACACGTCCGATATTGCCGAAGAGATAGGCCAGCTTCTGGTTATCTTTTTCTCTCTTGGCATATTCGATCGCTTCGAGCAGGCATTTCAACGAGCTGTTGAATTCGCCTTTGCGGAAGTGGATCGCCGCCAGGCGGTTGAGGGCGATGCCTGCCCTGTTTAGATTGTCGTTTCTTCTGAATATTGATTCCGCGTCCCGGAAAGCCTTTTCGGCCTCTCGGAATTTACCCATATCTCGTAGAATGCCTCCCAATACCAGGTAACATTCTGCGGCTTCGGCGGTTTCTCCGATAAGGCGGGAGAAAATACTGATTGCCGTTCTGATCAAAGTGAGAGCTTTGGATAGATTCTCTGATGAGCCAAATGCTTCGGCACCAAGACGCAGAATAGTACCGCTTTCCAGGTCGGATCTGCCATCCCAGACATCTCGAATCGAATCGAAATATCGGCAGGCGGCCTGGAAATCCCGGCGCGCTACCAGATCTTCAAGATATTTCCGGCAGCTCCGGCGGTACTCCCGTTCGGCGCTTGCAGTTTGACTCATATTAATCTACTCCTTGTCCCGTACCGGTTTGACCATTACGGTTTTCAAAAAATGATCCGGGTAAAACGACCGAATTATTATGCTCGATATCGGATGTCCGGTCGTAATCGAGATTTGGAACCCAGATGAAGAAAATAATTTTGAGGAAGTAGACCTGTCCGATGCCGTCGTCGGACCGGCCCAGTCTGTCGACATGGCCGCCTCCCGAGGGGTCTATTTCACCGCCCCAGGGGTGGTCGTCGCCTCCATAGAGAATAGGGATTTCAGCTTTTTCCGGGTCGTAGTACCCGCTGACAGACGGCGCCAGAAAAAACATAAGTAGCACCGCCAATAACGGCATCAACCTGAGAAATTTCATTGTACTGCTCCTTGATAAAAGTTATAAGAATACTACATATTCTTATCCATTGCTTTTTAGTATGAGGGGTATTAAAGTACTGAGTCGAGGTGGACACTCACTTCAATAAAAATCTAACCATTTTAGTCCATCCTGTCAAGCGTTTTTTTGTTATCATGCAACGGTTTAGCACTGGACGAATATTTTTATAATGGTCGATTTAATATACTTTGCAATAAAAAAAGACGGCCCTGGGCCATCTTTTTTTTTAGATGATTTTTTTACTATTCTTTTTCAGAATCGGCTTTTGTCCTGAACAGCAAAGCCCGGTTAAGTTTTTGGACGTCAGCAAGAAGCAGGGCTCTCAAATCCGGCCAGGATGAATTTTCGTGCCTGGTTTGTGAAATAAATAATTCGCGGCTAATATCGATAAGCCTGTCATCCTGCTTGAGAGTAATGGTAAATTTGCCGGATTCATTCTCTATCAGCTTGTTCTCAGGTAGATAAACCGGCTCCAGCCCTTTCAATTTAATTCTCAATTCTATCTTTTGATACATCCGGCACTGAAGTAAAACCGGCGATCTGCGCTTGTTGTCGTAGAGTACCACATCATCGGGCAAGTGCTCGTACAGCCCCCCTTCGGGATCACCGATAATTAACGCCAGCCGGTCGAAATCATCATTTTCCGGCTTTTTCATTGTGAATTCAAAACCGCAGGTTACATTGAACAGGTCGAAGCGGTTGAGACTGTAATCGGTGACCTCGGCTCCTTCGAGCAATCCGGCAACGACCGCATCGAGAAACTCTTTACCTTCGTCCGACAATCCCTCCATCCGGCTGAAGACATTCATGCAATTATCGGCGAATAAATAACCCCGACCGTCAATTGTGTCGCTTTCGGCATCGATGGTCATATCGAGGATGATTTCCAGGCGGCTGTGTTCGTTCAGGTCCTGTACCCTGACAGACGGGATATCATCAATTCCCGGCGACCAGACCGTCTTACCGATTATTGATGTTATCCCCCGGTGTATGGAACCTTCCGACGGATCATAATACGCTTCGAGATCCGGGCCGGAGATCCAGACCCCGACACTTCCAAGCCGGGCCAGTGACGGGACACTGTTGTCGATTGGTCCGAACCCGTCGCCGATAAAAACGGGTGTCGCAATCAGCCCCGCCTGATTGACCAGCGCCGCCGCCAGGATGGCGCGGTCGAGGCGATGTCCATAGGCAGTTGCATAGGTACGTACTGCCGGGCGCGGCGATGACCACCAGTAATGCTCAGGGTAATCTATAAACGATGTTCTCTCTTCGATAAAATCGGCAATCAGTCCGGCTTTTTCCGATCCTGTCCGGGCATCGACCAGAACCGAATCGAGAGTCTTGATCATGAAGCTGTCGAGCGATTGTGCCTGTTTGAAAACACCGTCCAGGTAATCGCCGAAACTGTTCCAGTTATTCCAGACAGACCAGATAATATGCGGGGCGTATGCCGCCGGGTCATCAGTTTGGGGATAGGGGAGAGCCGCCAGCGGCCCCATGGTCCAGCGGTAGGTTGTCATATTGTATTCTTCGGATACCGTCTGCACCGGGTCCGGGACACCATCGGATGCAGCAAAGCCAGGCGTCATATCCCGAGGTACAGTCAGGCTGAACCGCGATTTGACTGATGGGTGCCGCCGCTGAAAATATCGGATACCCTCGGCGCCGCTCCGGTATGGTCTTTTATCTTCGATAGTGTACATGACTTCGAGAATACACGGTATTTCGATACCATCATGCAAAAGCATCATCTCCCGCATATTACTGTAATCATAGGCGGGCTCCAGTCTATAAGGAAGTGTTTCGACTATACCGGTTTCGCCTGTTTCCCAGTGCTGAGTGCCCCGCCATGTACGGACGGTGACAACATCAAAAGTACAGTTGGCATGGTCGTACGGTATCCTGTGATCACCGTAAGTTTCGACACCGACATCTGTTCCAACATATATAATCCGGTGGACAGTAGTAATAAGGCGGCCATTGTCGGTCCAGGTGTATGATATATCATCGAGCAGTATGGCGGCATCATCTTCAGTCAGATCGAATTCCTGTTCGGCGGTCGTCATGAGCTCGAGAATATCATCTTCGCCGGTGACCGACTTCTGTGCCGAGACCGGGATTGCCGAAAGAAGTATGACAGCCGCGAGGAGGCAAATCACCGCAGTGTTTTTTCTTGCTGTAATCATCGGTCACCTCCTTGCTCCGCACGGAAAACAGTTTTGGCGTAATCCTTGGCCTCATCGACCGCTTTTTTAAATCCTTCATAACCATCGGGCGGTATCTGGCGCCGCCTTATTTCGATTTTTTGATCGACAGTCAGCCCCTCGCCGGTCATTTCGCTGTCGCCCTTGAAATAAGCATAAGTTTCATCGATCTCTTTGCTGTCCTTGGGATCGGTTACTTTATATCCGCGGGGCAATTTTAATATCTCGCGGCCGTTGATCTGCTGGGTAAAATAGAAGAAGACGTCGTCATGCCGCTCCTTGGGCCAATTAAAGGAACCGGCCCGGAACAGAAGGCGGTTACCCATGATAACCGACATCATCGGGCTGACGAATTCCAATCCATTATCGGCAGGAAAAACAAAATCCGGTATCCGGTATTCGATTTTCCACCACATAAATTTCTTGAAATCGAGAGCATCGCCGTATTCATAGTTTACTATTTCGGCCCGGTCGCTGATGGCGCTGAGCAGTCTGGCCGTGTAATGATCCAACCTCGCCCTCGGATACCAGCCCACCATCCCCCTCAGGTAGTGATCCATGGCGCCTTCACCCCGAAGATACAAACGGCCCTCAAGCGTCCCGTCCGGGAGGATGGTTGCCTCGCTTTGTATATTAAGCGGCGATTCGCCGGGGGGGCTGTACGGTATCCGGTTTAAATACTGTCCCTCGGGCGTTCCGATAAGATAATGCTGTTCGGTTTCGAGTTTGCTCCAGATACTGATATCGTACGGTACCCAGGTTGGATCATACATCACAAAGGATCCGTCGTCTTTTCTCAGTGCCACCACACAATGATTGAACTGATCGGCCGGTATCTCCTCGATCCGGCTTCCGGCCATAGTCATGGCGCCGTAAGAATCCAGCCCGGCCGCACACAGCATGGTGATCAGCATCCCGGCGATATCCTTGCAGACACCGCTGCGCTGTTCGAAGATCATTGTTCCCGGGTGCAAAGTGTATCCTTCACCTTTGCCCATTGTCTGACCGCTGTAACGGATATTCTGCGCCACCCAATGGACCAGTTCGAACGCTTTTTCTTCATCGGTGCCGCCCGCGACGCC
>QNAH01000205.1 GCA_003641425.1 Candidatus Zixiibacteriota bacterium | reverse complement strand
GCCGCAGCCGAAACAGTGATATATCTGTTTATCGGGAGACACCGAAAAAGACGGGGTCTTCTCGTTGTGAAAAGGGCAGAGGGCAAGAAAATTGCGACCTCGCTTCTTGAGCCGGACGTACTGACCGAGAATATCGACAATATCGCTGGCCTGTCGCACCTGCTCGATTATATCTTCTGGAATCATGGCGGCCATTATTTCAATTTCACCACTGTTACCCCGTCGCCGCCCTCGTTCCAGTTGCCAAGGCGGATAGAACCGACGGCGGGATGTTGTTTCAGAAATTCACTTAATTGTTTGCGAAGTCGTCCGGTTCCCTTGCCGTGGATGACATATATCTGACTGAGACCGGAAAGCATCGCCGAGTCGAGAAATTTGTCGAGCGCTTCTTTGGCTTCTTCGACCGTCATCCCGCGGAGATGAATCTCCGGGCCGGTTGAGGTCATATCCCGCGCGCTGACGTCACCCAGTCTTTTATGATCGCCTGTGGTTTCGCGGATTATCTTTTTCAATTCATTGGCGGCGACAGTACTCATGATATTGCCGATTCTTACTTTGGCTTTGCCTTCTCCGGCAAATCCGACAAACTCGCCCTCGGTTCTCAGAGAATCGATCAGGACCGGGTCGCCCGGTTCAAGCTGATCCGGTTTTGAAGGTCTGGGGGAATGCTTGGTTTTGAGATAATTAAGCTTCTGTTCCTTTTCCTTCAGGAACTTATGCGCATGTTTAACTGTCTTCGGCGAAGCCTTGCTTTCCCTGATCCTTTTGACCATGCGTTCGACCTCGCCGCGCGTATTTGACAGGGTGCTTTCCAGTTCTTCAAGCTGATGCTTTTTTATCTCGTCAATCTCGTTTTCCAGTTTGCTGATTTTTTCATTGTACGAGCTTTCAAGATTGGCGGCATTCCTTAATTTTTCCTCAAGCTTGTTCTTGTCTGTTCTTAAGATGGACAGTTCTTTTTCAAGCGACTCGATCAGATTGGTCAGCGAGCGTTCGCTTTTACCCAGCAGAGTGCTTGCGTGCTGGGCGATTTCTTTGGGCATGCCCAATCTCTGGGCGATCTCGACCGCGTAGGACCCGCCGGGAATACCGGTGTACAGCCTGAAAGTCGGCGCCAGCAATTCCCGGTCAAATTCGAACGAGGCATTTTCGACCTCGGGCCGAATCATCGGCAATGTTTTCAACTGGGAAAAATGGGTGGTGACGATCAGCTTGGCTTTCATCTCCACCATCTTGAGAATGATCGATTCGGCCAGGGCGGCGCCCTCTTTAGGATCGGTTCCGGCGCCGATCTCATCGAGCAGTATCAGGCTGGTTTCGCGGGCGTGGCGCACGGCATAAATGATCTGCCTGACATGCGAGGAAAAGGTCGATAGTGAAAGCTCGATCGATTGCTCGTCGCCGATATCGGCGATGATATTCTCGAAAATGCCGATCTCGGAATTGGCATCAGCGGGAATATGCAGTCCCGATTGAGCCATCAGAACCAGCAGACCGACTGTTTTCAGGGCGACGGTTTTGCCGCCGGTATTGGGTCCGGTAATAATCATGGCCAGACGGGAATCGTTAAGCACAAAATCATTCGGGACAATGGCATCCGGTTTCTCGATGTGGTAAATCAGAAGCGGGTGACGGGCCTTGATCAACTCGACCTTACTGCTTTTACTTATCCGGGGCTTATTGCCGCCGGTTTTTATCGAGAGGGTGGCGGACGCATGGATTCCGTCAAGAATACCGATTATCTCGCAATTTGCCAGGAGACGGTCGGCCGCCTGGCCTATTATCGAGGTGAGATGCCTGAGAATTCTGTCCATTTCCAGCCGTTCGTCCTGCAGGAGTTGTCCCAGCCGGTTGTTGGCTTCGATGATGACATTCGGCTCGACAAAAAGAGTCGAGCCCGATTTGGAGCGGTCGTGGATTATTCCCGAATCGGCCTGAAATTGCCCGGAGATGACCGGGATAACATAGCGGCCGTCGCGCTGGGTGATAGTATCATCCTGCCAGCCGGGCGATTTTTGTCTTTGTGACAGAAGATTTCCAAGGCGCGCGGTTATCTTGCGTTTGAGATCGGCAAGATCGGCCCGAATCCGTTTTAATTTCTGCGAGGCGCCGTCAAGAATCTCGCCGTTATGATCGATAGCCTTGTTTATTTCCGCCCTGATTTCGGGGAAGGGGTGAAGTTCGGTCAGATATTTGGCGATACCGGGAAAATTTTCACGTTCCGGTTTGGCGTATGAGTTGAGATCGGATGAGACCTCGATCAATTCTTTGATATGCAAAATAGCCTTTGGGTCGAGATGCATCCCTTCAGTTTTTGATTTTTTGATTGTCTGACGCCCATCTTCGAGGCGGTAGAGAGGGATAGCATCGCCGAATAGAATAATATCTTTCATCTCGGAGACTTCATCGAGCCGGGTCCGTATCGTTTCGATATCGGTGCCCGGGCTGAGCCGTTCGATATTGTCGACACCGTACTGGCTGACGCAAAGTCCCTTCAGGATCGAGATGATCTTGAAGTATTCGAGGACTTCAAGGCTGTGCATATCAAATAAGGTCATCATCCGGTTCCCATTAAAAAAGCCGGTAATTCCACCGGCTTGAATATAAAAACTTGTCAGGAAAAGTGAAACAGCTTATTTCAAATTCCATTATCTCCCGATCCGAATGTTTTATCGATTCGATAAATGACTTTGTAAACCTGTTCGCGGTTTTTCGAGAGTTCATTGCGATCGATGGCTGATATATCGCCGCCGGGTTGTTGCAAGAGCGTATTTTCAACCTTTTGCATAAAATCGGGATTTTTCGGATGAAGCGGGGAAGTGCCTTCATAGATAATCGGGAGGGTTTTTGCAAAACTTGATCCCAGAAAAGAGTTGTCGAATTCGACATAGAATTTATCCGGCATGGGCATGAGAAAGACAAGGAAAACTATAAAACTTATAATCAGCCATCCCCGTATGGCCCCGACCAGGGCACCGCCGAGCTGATCTTTTCTTCCCAGGCTTTGCAGGTTGGCAATTTTGAAAAAGATGATTCCCATAATCTTGAAAACGGCATAAATAAATGCGAGCAGGACAATGAACGATAGTATTGCCGTAATCAGCGGCGAACCTCCCAGCTGTTCATAAATTTTTGTTGCGATGATATCGATATAATTGATCGAAACGATCACTGTGGCCGCCAGAATGGCCAGCGCCATCAGCTCCCGGATCAATCCCTTTTTGGAGCCGATTATGACTGCCGCTACAAGAAGAACTAATAGAACGATATCGACCCAGTTCATGGCCAAATCTCCTTCACTGCGTAAATAGGAATTTACGCCAGTTAATCTTTTTCCCCTGACAGCATCCTGCTGACAAGTTGATTGACCAGTTTGCCATCTGCCTTGCCCTTGATCTTTGGCATCAGGTTTTTCATGACCAGACCCAGTTTAGCAGGCGAGTCGGCTTGCGTGGCCTCAATTGATTCCCTGATAAATTCGCGTAACTTCTCTTCAGATAGCTGATCGGGCAAATAACCCTGGATTATCTCCAGCTCGGCGCTTTCCTTTTCGACCAGATCCATACGATTTCCATTGCGGAACTGCTCGATGGAATCCCGTCTTTTCTTGGCCGCGCCGGACAGAACCGCCAGGACATCCTCATCGGTGAGGTCATCGCCCTTATCGATACGTTTATACTTGATATCAGATTTTAAGCCCCGAAGGAGGGTAACTTTGCTTTTGTCACCGCCCTTCAGGGCTTTAATCAAATCTTCATCAATCTTTTTAATGAGAGACATAGATGCTACTCTTCTGCTAGTTGCAGCTTGCGCATTTTTCGCCGCGCAGCATTCAGTTTTCTTTTCCGTCTTTCCGACGGCTTTTCAAAGTGCTGATGCTTTTTTATGTCAGTGAGGATTCCGGTTTTCTCACAAAACTTATTGAAGCGGCGTAGGGCTCTCTCAAATGATTCATCATCACGAACCCTGACACCTGTCATCTATATCCCCCCCTTCGAGCTCTTCTTTGTAAAATATTCCATAACATTTAAGTATAACACTTTAGCTATTGTTGTCAATAAAATATTCGGCCTATTTTTGGAAAAATCGACTAAATTTTGTCCTCTTTATATCTGATTTTAACTCCCTCCTCATTCGACATAAAGTGAAAATGAATATGTTCTATTATCTGACCCGCCGCCGCACCGTTATTTAATACCAGCCGAAAATTACTTTCAAGCCTTAAATCACGGGCTATCTTGCGTGCCGTTTCCATCATCTCAACCACCAGATCGTCGGGAAGTTCCAGGAGGGTGGTAAAATGCTGTCTAGGGCAGATAAGCAGGTGAATCGAGGCGCGCGGTAAAATGTCGGCAAATACTATGATTTTATCATTTTCGCAATATATTCTGGCCGGCTTTTCGCCTTTTACGATCTGACAGAAAACGCAATTCATGAAGCATAAAATAATGATTTACCCGTGAATATTCAACCACTATATGGTTTTACGGCCGGCGGCGTTCGACCTATAGAATTCATTGAAATTGACGATAACTGTAACAGAAATATAAACTTGCAAATTGGGTTACTATGATTGCTATAATCGGCATTATCGTCGTGACAGTGGCCGTCCTGGGCGGCTATATAATGGAAGAAGGGCATTTAATGGTCCTTATGCAGCCGGCCGAATTTCTCATTATCGGCGGGGCGGGGCTTGGTTCGCTTTTAATTGGTTCACCTCCTAAAATCCTGAAGGCACTTTTATCGCAGTTGACAAAAATCATGGGATCCACACCCAATAAGATAAAATACACCGATTTGCTGGTCATGATGTACGAACTTTTCAATGTCGCCAGAAAAGACGGACTGGTGGGATTGGAGTCTCATGTCGAGCGGCCCGAAGAAAGCCCGATCCTGACCAAATATGAGTATTTTATAAAAAATCATCACGCCCTTAATTTCCTGTCTGATACGATGCGGCTGATTATTATGGGCGGTATTCCCGAGCATGATCTC
Organism: Candidatus Zixiibacteriota bacterium; assembly: GCA_003641425.1. GTDB lineage: Bacteria > Zixibacteria > MSB-5A5 > GN15 > PGXB01 > PGXB01. Next base: position 381 of record QNAH01000205.1, on the reverse strand, counting down.
GACGCCATGCTGGACATGGATCTCGAGACCCATCATAAGGAAAACCTTGAACCTTCATCCCAGTTGGCCCGCATCGGGGATGCCCTTCCCGGACTTGGTATTGTCGCGGCCGTGCTGGGTGTTGTAATAACCATGGGCGCCATCGGTGGTCCGCCCGAAGAAATCGGACATAAAGTCGCCGCCGCGCTGGTCGGAACCTTCCTTGGAATTCTTCTCTCATACGGTTTTGTACAGCCGCTGGCGACTAATCTTCAGAATATGAACGAGGAAGAAGCCAAATATTATGTCTGTTTGAAACAGGGGCTGCTGGCATTTCACAAGGGTTTTGCCGCATCGATAGCGGTCGAATTTGCCCGCCGGGTCATCCCGTCCGATGTCCGG
>QNAH01000204.1 GCA_003641425.1 Candidatus Zixiibacteriota bacterium | reverse complement strand
TTTTGATAAAACATGGTCAAATGTCGGCCTTGTATTGCTGTTGACAGCCTATCCGATAATGGGAGCGCACTTCGAACCTGTATTCACCTGGGATGATTTCTGGACATATTTATTCAGTGTCATTGCCTTTACATTTATTATCCGGAAAAGATTTACATATGCCGGCCTGTTTTTCTTTCTGGGTTGCCTGGCCAGAGAACAAACTATCTTTTTATTTCCAGCCTATGCCCTGGGAGTATTTTTTTATTCCGGCGATATTAAATGGTATAAAAAAATCATATACATGTTTTCTCCGCTTCTTCTCTGGGGTGCATATTATGTCAATGTCGCCAAAGTGGGCGATCCAAACCGATTTAAATATCTGACCCTGAATTTCAAAAGCTTTGAATGGGCAAGGGACAATGTTTTCTCGTGGTTTATTTCTTTCGGATTTATGTGGCTGATTTCAACCATGGCATGGTTCAGGTTGGCCGATCATAAAAAAAACAGGCGGGCCAGTTTGGTTTTCTGGGGATTCATTTTAGCCGTCCCAGTCAACACCGTTTTCACTTTCTGGATGACGCTTGCAAGGGAGACCCGGATATTCTTTCCGCCTTTCATTTTTGTAATTCCATTAGCGCTTGTTTTACTGATTCCCTTTTTCAAATATTTCTCCACGTATTATTCGACCATGCAAAAAATATCCACATCGACATTATTTGCCGTGATCTGTCTGGGATCATATTTCCTTATCGCCAACATAGTATTCCCGGAATTTATGTATCGTCAGGGTCCCGACTACTGCCAAATTTGGTCGGCTGTTAATTTAACAGCCGCGTTTTTTATCTTTGCATATTATTTACTCAGCCGGAAATTTCGCTCCTTATATGGGGAATTTGAAAATGAATGGTGCAAATAAAAATCCCCCTGACAAAAAATCAGAGGGATTTGAAGTCTAAAAATTGTTAAAGGTCATGCCGGACAGCTTGACCAGATCGCGGGAAGCGCTGTACGGGTCGCCGCGGCCTTCGTAAATATCCGAAACCACCCGTTCGAGATCGGGCATTTCCGCCAGTTTCTCCCGAATCATACCATTGACATAGAAGGTCAGGATATTGTAAATCTTTTTACGGATTTGTTTGCGCCGGTGCTTTTCGAGCCAGCCCGATTTGACCGCGTAATCCATGTGCAGGGATATCTTTTCAAGCAGTTTGTCGATACCTATGTTGTTAACCGCTTCGGTCGAGATTACCGGTATATCCCAGGCCATCTGATCCCGTTTCAGATCGAGTGTCATGTTCAGTTCCATGACGATATTCTCAGCCCCGGGGCGGTCCGCCTTGTTGACCGTGAAAATATCGGCGATTTCCATCAGCCCGGCTTTTAGTGTCTGTATCGAGTCGCCGGATTCCGGAACCAGCACCACCACGACCGTGTCGCAGGCATCGACGATATCCAGCTCGATCTGGCCGACCCCAACCGTCTCGATAAGGATATAGTCAAAACCGAAAGCATCGAGTACGGTGGTAACATTACCGGTGGCGGCGGCCAGGCCGCCGGATGAACCGCGGGTGGCCATGGATCGGATAAAGATCGAGCCGTCGGTGGGCATATCGGTCAGGCGGATGCGGTCGCCGAGAAGCGCCCCGCCGGTGAACGGGGATGACGGATCGACGGCGATGACGGCCACCGTTTTACCATTGGAGGCCAGCGCCTTGGAGACATTGTTAACGAGCGAGGATTTTCCGGCCCCGGGCGGGCCGGTAAAACCGATTCGGGCCGCACGACCCGATTTGGGGTACAATTTACCGAGGACCTCGCGATAACCGTCCTCGTTATCTTCCACAAAGGATATTATCCTCGCCAGAGCCGCCTGATCACCCTGAAAGAATTTATCCAGCACTGTCATAAATCTTACCCGTATTGCCTGATATCACCGGCCGCCAGTCTAATATCCTTTAGGCGCAATTGTATTCTGGTATGACCGTCCCACGAGTTATATTCAATAACATATACCAGATCGACCAGGCTTCCGCGGCTGGACAATTTACGGGCCCAGTCGCCGAATCCGAAACCGATTATATCGAAAACGGCATCCCCCTTGCGGACTTTCATCTTCAGATGATTTTTGCCGACGCAGTACGGCTGGCCCAGAATCTCGCAGTTGCGTGTCAGGAATACCGGCCGCATGTTTTGTGGTCCGAAGGGGGCGAAAGTTTCGATGACATCGAGCAATTTGTTGTCGATATTCGAAAGTTCTATTTCCGAGTCGATATACAGCTTGGCGACCAAATCCTCGTCGGTCAGCATCCGTTTCGAGACTTCCTTGAGCCGCTTGCGGAATTGTTCGATATTCTCCGGTTTGATTGTCAGGCCGGCGGCATATTTATGTCCGCCGTAACGAAGAAGAAGATCTTCACATTCTTTAAGGGCGTCACAGAGATGGAATCCCGGTATGGATCGGGCCGATCCTTTGCCTTCGCCATTGTCGATAGCTATCATAACGGTCGGCAGATGCTATTTTTCCACCAGCCGGCTGGCGACAATACCGATCACCCCCTGATGCCATCCCTCGGAACCGAGGACAATGGCCCGGTCTTCATTGATATCGACGACCTGTCGGATTTGTTCAAGAGCATCATTGAGCGTTTTTTCATCGATGCTTTTCCGCCGCTGGTTTTCCTTGTCGAGCATGCGGGCGATCTCGGAAGCCAGTCTTTCGTCCTTGGTGGTCAGAAGTTTGATGGCCATCTGAGCATCACCCAGCCGGCCGATCGCATTGATACGAGGCGCCAGGATGAATACCACCTGACCGGTTCCGATTTCTTTACCCATCAGTCCGGAAACAAAGGCCAGGGATTTCAAGCCGGGTTTGGTCGTTCTTGAAATCTGTCTGATACCAAATTTTGTCAGGACCCTGTTTTCGCCCACCAGCGGGACGATATCGGCCGACGTTCCCAGTGCGACCAGATCGAGATGCTCTTCAAGTTCGGTCTGGTCCTGTTGCAGGCGGCGGTACAGCGCCTCGGCCAGCTTATAGGCCACACCAACCCCGGAAAGATCGCCATATTTATAGTTGCATTCTTTCAGTTTGGGATTAACCAGCGCCACCGGATCGGGAAGGGTCTCACCCGGTTCGTGATGATCGGTAAGAATGCACTCAATACCCTCAGAGCGGGCATACTTGACCTCCTCGACAGCCGTGACACCGGTATCGACCGAAATGATAAGCGTAACACCTTTTTCCTTTGCCTCGTGAATCCCCTCGATGGAAAGGCCGTATCCTTCCACCAGGCGATTGGGAAGATAGTAAGACACCTGCGCTCCGAGTTTATTCAGGACCAGGTAGAGTAATGATGCGGCGGTGATGCCGTCGACATCGTAATCGCCGTAGACCATAATCTTTTCATTTTCCCGGAGAGCATCAAGAATTCTCTCAACCGCTTTATCCATGTTGGTCAGAAGGAATGGATCCTGAAGATCCGACATGGACGGATGGAGGAATTTCTGAATCGCCTCGACCGTGTCTATCTGGCGATTGAAGAGAATCTTGACGATAATCTTTTCCAGATTGGTCTTGACGGCGATGTCTTGAAGCAATTCGGCGTCCGGCTCGGGCGCTACAACCCATTTGAGCGGGACGGACCTTGTTGCCCAATTCATTTCTGATTCCTTTTTCAAGAAGTCAGAAAGAGCAGAATAAGCCGAGTTCTGTTCTGTCATGGATGACAGACACGGTCATTTATCTTGACACAGCAGTTGCCTGCCGGTTCTGTGCGGCCTACCCGGAAATCGATCGGGGCGAGCCAACCCCTCTTTCCCTATTTGGCCTTGCTCCGGATGGGGTTTACCTCACGGACCAGTTACCTGATCCGGGCGGGGTCTCTTACACCTCGTTTTCACCATTACCGCTGAACGCCCAGGCGTTCAGGTAGGCTGTATATTTTCTGTGGCACTTTCCGTCGGATCTCTCCGCCCCGGTGTTACCGGGCACCACGGCTCTTCGGAGCTCGGACTTTCCTCACTTCATACAATCATAAAGCGCGACCGTTTTCTCCTCTTTCTGGACTTTCGTTAGAATCTATAGTTAACTCATATTTTCTAATTTATGCGACGATAATTGGGCGCTTCTTTCGAGATGGTGACACTGTGGGGGTGTGATTCGATTATTCCCGCGTGAGTCACCCTGATAAATCTCGCCTTTTCCCTCAGCGTTTTTATATCGGGGGCGCCGCAAATGCCCATTCCGGATCGAAGCCCGCCGATCATCTGATAAATGGTATTATCCAGATCCCCTTTATACGGGACGCGCCCCTCGATTCCTTCGGGCACAAATTTGGAAACATCCTCCTGATGTTCCTGGAAATACCTGTCGCGGCTTCCGGCTTTCATCGCTTCCAGCGAGCCCATGCCCCGATACGTTTTAAATGTCCGCCCCTCATATAATACGGTTTCCCCGGGGGATTCTTCGGTACCGGCCAGTGCGGAACCCAGCATCACCGCCGCGGCCCCGGCAGCCAGGGCCTTGGTGATTTCGCCCGAATACTTTATGCCCCCGTCCGCAATAATAGGTATATTATGTTTATCGGCCGCTTTGAGACACTCCATAATGGCAGTAATCTGCGGAACGCCGCAACCTGTGACAACGCGAGTTGTGCATATCGAACCGGGGCCGATTCCAACCTTGATACAGTCGGCGCCGGAATCTATCAGGGCCTGGGCTCCTTCACGGGTCGCCACATTACCACCCATAACCGGAATTTTAGGAAATTTTTTCTTCAAAAATTCAACTGTTTTCAACACCCCGGTCGAATGACCGTGCGAGGAATCGACAACCAGGATATCGACACTGGCGTTGACCATGAGCTCCGCCCGCTTCTCCAGATCCCTGGAGACGCCGACCGCGCCGCCGATACGAAGGCGGCCCCGCTGATCCTTGCAGGCATTGGGGTACTGAATTTTTTTCATTATGTCTTTGACGGTAATCATCCCTTTGAGATGATTCTCACTATCGACGATGAGCAATTTTTCTATGCGATTTTTATGCAGAAGGTCCTGAGCCGTGTCGAGATCGGTGCCCTCGGGAGCGGTTATCAGGTTGTTGCAGGTCATGACATCCTTGATAAGCGTATCAAGATCCCTGTGAAAACGCAGATCGCGGTTTGTAATAATCCCCACCAACCGCCCGTTTTCGGTAATCGGCACTCCGGAGATCGAGAATTGTTTCATGACACTCAAAGCCTCCCCGATCGGCCTGTCCGGGGGCAGGGTGATCGGATCGACAATCATCCCGGATTCGGACCGTTTAACCTTGTCCACTTCGGATGCCTGACGTTCGGGCGACAGATTCTTATGAATTATACCGATACCTCCCTGGCGGGCAATAGCGATACCCATCCGGTATTCGGTCACGGTATCCATCGCGGCCGAGAGAATAGGGATATTCAGTTTAATACG
>QNAH01000203.1 GCA_003641425.1 Candidatus Zixiibacteriota bacterium | reverse complement strand
TATTCCAACTCTAAATATTCTCCCGGTGAACCAGATCACACCCAGGATCGTCAATACTGTCAGGATGACGCCTATTACCGATTGCAGGACAATCGGGTCTGCAAAGGTGAAATTGGTCGGACTCATGATATTAAGCCGGATAACCATCATGGTCGGTGTCATAAAGGGAATTAATGATAATACAGTGGCAATCAGCGAATTCGGCTCCTGAATGATATACATGGATAGTATAATCGGCAGCATGACCGTCATGGTAATGGGAAATATAAAGCCCTGAGATTCTTTTTCGGAATTGACAATTGATCCGATCAGCGCAAAAATCGTCGAATACAGAAGATAGCCCAGCACCAGGTAGACGACAAAAAAGAAAATCAGAATCGGATTAAATAGAACATCGGATATGTCGGCGCTGATACTCAGATTGCCCCGGAATTGATATATCCCCAATCCGATCACCACCCAGATCCCTACCTGTGTCAGGCTGGCCAGCCCCAATCCAATGATTTTCCCGGCCATAAGCTGAAATGGCGAAACCGACGATACCATCACCTCGATAATCCGTGAATTTTTTTCCTCGATCACAGCCCGCATAAGTATCTGGCCGTAACCGATTACAGTACCAAAAATAATCAATACAAAAAACAGCCCGCCCAAATACATCACTTCAAAATTGCGCTGTTTTTCTCCCGGGGCCATTTGTGTGAAGACGGTCCGATGGGTCAGATTCAGGACCGAATCGACCTCCATATTTATATTCGATTCTAAAAGGCGTTCCTCGGTCAGGACTCTGGTGATGGCCCAGTTAAAACGATCGGCTGTCCTGAAACTGAATGATTTGGCGACCACAATGCATGAATCATTCTTAACTATATCATCAAACAGGACCACGTAGCTTTTTATTTTATTAGATTGCAGTGCCGAATCAAGCCTGCTTCTGACGGCCTTATATTCGGTCGTGTCATTCGGGTCTATCTCATAAATGTCGGTTACAATATATGTCAGACTGCTGTCATCCAGTTTATACCGCTCCAGTTTACCGGCAAACTTCTCCCCCATTTTTCGTCCATCGAGATCGACAATGGCTAACTGCTGGCTTGTGGCCGGCTTTTTGCGGGCCAGGAGCGACGGTACCACGGTGAGGACTATCATGAAAACCGGCAGAAGAACGATACCGACAACAAACGACTTCTTTTTGACAACCTGAGCGTACTCTCTCTTTATAATTACCCACAGCTTATTCATTGGTCACCTCGCCGGCGTTAAGTTCCGTTGGATCGACTCTGGCGACATCGATAAAAATATTATACAGCGACGGTTCGACAATCTCGAATCGACTGATTTTCACTTTTTCGGAAAGCTTTTTTAATATCATCTGGGTATCCGCATTATCGCCCAGTTTTAACTCGATATAATTGTTGAATTCGGTAAACGATTCGACTCCGGGAATATCGGCGGCAAAAGCCCCGTCACCCTCCATCTCGACCTGGATGGTATCAGTCCCGAATCGAGTTTTTATTTCGGCCATCCTGCCGTCAAGGACCTTCTGACCCTTATTGATAAGGCAGATAAAATCACACAGTTTTTCTGCCTGCTCCATTACATGAGTTGAAAAAAGAATCGTCGTGCCCCGGCGTTTCTCTTCCAGAAGTATGTTTTTTATAAGCTCTATATTTATCGGATCAAGACCGGAAAAAAGCTCATCGAGAATAATCAATTTCGGTTTGTGTATCATGGTGGTGACAAACTGAAGTTTTTGCTGCATCCCCTTGGAGAGCTCCTCCACCTTACGATTTCGGTATTCGGCGAGGGACATACGCTTCAGCCAGGGATCGATATTGGATAATATCTGCGAGCGCCGGGCGCCTTTCAGTTCGGCGAAAAAGACAATGACCTCTTCAAGGGTCATTTTTTTATGAAGGCCTCTCTCCTCGGGAAGGTAACCGACAATATTTTTAAAATCACTGTCCGGCTTTTTCCCCTCGATTAAAACCTCACCGGAGTCGGGTGCGATGATATCCATTATCATCCGGATCGTTGTCGTCTTGCCGGCCCCGTTGGGACCGATAATGCCGTATATCGACCCGGCCGGTACAGTAAGACTCAGATCATCGACGGCCACTTTGTCGCCGTATGTCTTCCTGATGCTGTTTATTTTTAGGTATTCTTCCATCATAGTATCCATATAAACCCTTTATTTAGCAGGTAAGAATTTTATAGTCAACAAAAAACTACAGCTCCAGCGCCTTTATCATCTCCTGGGCGTTTTTGACCGCCTGACCCAGATGACAGTTGTTGAAAAAGATATAGAGTTTCTTTATTTTCTCTTCGCGCTTTTTGATTTTGTCTTTCCACTGCTCCAGTTCTTCTCGGCTGTAATCATAATCATAGCGTAGTGCTCCCCCCTGCCACCAGTGTTCGCTGTTGCGTCCGTGAAGCCTTATATATGCGGTGTCGGTTGTATTGAAAAAATCCGGCGCCAGAAGCCCGGATAACGGCGGTTCATCAACCGCCACATAACCAATCCCCGCCGCAATGAATTCATCATACATGGCTCGGTTGACCCAGCTGTTATGCCGGAATTCAACGAACAGAGGATATTTTTCCAGAAGCTCACGGCAATATTTTAAATAATCGATATTGGCCTGATTGAACTTGAATGAGTAAGGAAACTGTGCCAGAATCCCTTTCAGTTTTCCCGGTTCGACCATCGGCTTGAGACATTCGTCGAAATCGCGAACCGCCCGCTCGATGTTTTTTCTTTTATGTGTGACCGTGTCAGGCGCCTTGACAATAAACTCGAAACCATCCGGCGATTTTTTCTCGATATTGGCCATCACCGCCGGATGCGGGATCCGGTAATATGTCGAGTTGATTTCGACCGTGTTGAAATACTTGACATAATGATCGAACATTTTGCCCTTCTGAATATCGGGCGGATAGAATGTTCCTTTCCAGTCATCGAAACTGTAGCCGGATGTGCCTATTTTTATTTCCATGGTATCTTCCGTATCGATATACTGCAATACGCACAAAATATTCGATGGTTGCAATCACTTCTTTTCCTTGATTTCCTGAAAGCGCACCTTCCCGCACCTGGGGCAGACCCATTTCCGGCGCTTATGAAAGGAACGCTTCTGCTCTTTCATCTTTATCCGGCATTTGGAACAGATCATTTTATCAGGTGAAGAAAATCGGTTAACAGGAAATCGACCCGGCCTATAAAAGTCGACATGCGCGACATGACCGTATAGCCGAAAGTCGCCCCAAAGAAAATCATAAGGAAATAAGTACCCAGTCTGGCTGTCGATCCCATAACACCCTTGTGTTCGCGGCTGAAATAAAAATACGCCAGGGTCGATATGACCCCAAGCGCCACTACCGGCGCCTCGATATTGAGCGATCCGTTTTCGATAATCGGCATCACCGATGCAGACATTTGCTTCAATGTCCGGGCATAAAGCATGGCCGGTATAGCCACTCCCGCCCCGGCTCCAATCATAAGGGCAATCGGAATTCGCGAAAGCCATGAGGTCTTTTTTGAAAAACGGCTGAACATCATCAGGCCCAAAAGGAATGGGATTATAAGAATTAATCTGCCTTCGGAGAATAGCGGCACCAGAAGTAAATCTATGATAGTCGTCTGCCAGAAAATTACCAGCGCGTAGCCGACCGAAAGCCCAATCAGCCATGATTCGGCCGCCTTGTAAACCGGATTGTCCTTATATAAAAACGAAAATACGGCCAGGGTCAGTATTCCGGCAACCAGTATCCCGATATCCATCTCACCCCCCTCCCCGGCGCCGACGGTTTCTGAAATAAATAATATTCCCGACAATGACCAGTGCTAAAATATAAAGATGTGCCGCCGACTGAGCCAGCATTCCGCGCGATCCGCCGCCGCGCTTATCAAGAAGATTTTCATATTCGGCCGCCCCGCGCAGACCGCCCACAACCGCATAAAGCTGTTCCGAGGATAGATATGGGTCGTACGATGTGATCATAGCCGCCGTAAGCCCTGCCATCACTTTCTGATTGTAACGCGCCCCGGCATATTCGACCCACTGCACCGTCCGATCGCCATCAGCGATTGAAACCACCATCTCGATATTGTCATAGCTGTCGATACCGAGCATAATCGGCATGGTATCGGTCATATTACCGAGATAATCCTCGGGGAATACCCTCTTGATAGATTCTCCCATACCAAGTATGGCGGAGATGTACTGCGGCTTGAAACCGAGAAATATATAATCGCTTCCATACTGCCTGTCATATTCACGGGCCGTTTTGCTCAATAAATCATAACCGATTGCGGTCCCTTCGGCAAATAAAGATAATCCCACGATTTTCAAATCGTTTTTGAAAGCATGACGGAGCATCGCCAGGGCGATCGGCTGTATCTCCGGCAATGATGAGGCTTCATGATCGAAGGAAAATATAACGACTGATTTTTCAGGCAGAGTATCGAGATATTTATAGGCTTTCAATGTCGCCGGTGACGGCGCCGTTTTAAATTTAATTGTGATCAAATAAGAGACAATGACGACAATCGCCAGTCCCGAAAAAATGATCCATCTGGTTCGCAAACGATCCATTACTCACCCCTCAGGTATGTCCGCTCGATTCCAAGAATGACCCGTAAGGCGGTGGTCATCGAACCCAGTCCGATACCGATCAAAATCGCCCGTCGGGCGGCCATCGAGGGATAACTCTGGATCCAGAATGTGGTTTTAGGGAGTGATTCCGATATCATTTCCGCCAGCGGTATTCGCCCGATCAGGACTATCAGGGCGGTGAGAAGCAATATGGTGGCCGAAACGGTCCTCGCCCTGAAACCGCGAAATGACGCCGAAGCAACAAAGAATGCCAGTAGCGAAAAAACTGTCGCCTGCATCGGGGCCAGCATATTTTCGAATGACCATAGAAACGGCGAACCAATCCTGGTTCCGCCTATTATGGCCAGGAGCGGCATAAGCGCCAGTCCGATAAGCGAGACTATCTTATAGGGCGTGTCCTTCTTGCCCCGACTGATACTTTTCAGGTTGTTTTTTATGAAAGCCGCCACACCCACAAAAAGTGTAAAGGCAAATATGATTTGCCACCACTCGAGAATATTGTTGTATACCGCCCGGGCGATAGTATGATTGGAGAAATACTGAGCAAACATGATAACGCCGAAAGCCAGGCAGACGACAAGCGGGATTTTTGTGCGCATTTAAAACACCCACCAGGTTGAGGATGGATCTATCGTGGCCCAGATCATGGCGACTATGATAAACAGGGAGATCAAAATCTTAATTATATCCTGCGCCTTGACCGATGACAGAATCGATTCGTTTCCAGACAGGTATCCCGAAGCGGCGAAAAGTTCTTCACCAATCAGAGTATAATCGCAGGCGACAATAAAAAAGGCGAGCTGTATGGTCGAATCGGTTCCGGCGATC